>DASSFT010000761.1:0-2311 GCA_035694045.1 Chitinophagaceae bacterium | reverse complement strand
TACTGAGTGCCCCAGGTCATTAATACCTGCGCCGGAAAGGCTCCAAGCAGGGCCAGTTGTATAAAAACTAAAATATCTTTTAATCGTTTGCCGCTTTTTTTAAAGTCCTTCAGGGCAAATGGTGCTAAAAGGATGGTGGCGAAAAGCATCGGCCCCCAGACTGTGAAATAAGGTCCTACCTGGTCCTGCGTCAGCTTTATACAGGTGAATTGCAGCGCCCACATCATGTTACAGATGACCAGCAATGTCCAGGATATAATTGTTTTCCTCATAGACTACACTCCAGGGTTCGCCCGGTTTTATATTTCTTTAATGCCACTTCATCCAGTTTAATGCCGAGTCCTTCGCATTGCGGAACAATCGCATTTCCATTCTCAAAACGTATGGGTTCCTCAATGAGATCATCCTCTCTTACCAGTTCTCCAAAAAGATCAGAAGGAATCGTACAATTAATACTTGCTGCAGCTATATGCAATGCCATTGCTTCCAATATTCCCAGGTCGACCTCCGACCCTCTCCAGCATTTCTTTCCTTCAAGGTGGGCAATCTCTGCCAATAACACAGAGTTATATGCGGATCCGTTGAAATTATAACCATCGACAGCATCTGAACGTACAAAAGCAATGATATCAGTTATGTCTTGTGTATAAGGAAGAGAGATGTGCCGGTAGATAGGAATATCAAGTTTTTGTTTGAGATACCTGAACCCATCTACATCCTCATGTAAAATCGGGTCTTCGAGTCCCAGCATGATATCATTTTCTACTCCTTTCATTAAGCGCAATGTTGTATCCACATTTTTCCATCTTTGATTGGGGTCCAGGAGCACTTTTATCCGGTTGCCGCATTTCTTCTTGATCTCCTGTGTCCATAACCTCACCGGGTCTTCATCAGAACATTTAAACTTGAAAACGCGATGTCCTTTTTGCATAGCTTCAAAGGCTTTTTGCGCCGCATCCTCCGGGGTCCTTCTGCCGGTCCATCCCATACACTCCACGCGGTCGCGGTAAGCGCCTCCCAATAACTGGTACACAGGAACGCCGAGAATTTTTCCGATAAGGTCCAACACGGCCATTTCGAACGCTTCATAAATCCGTTGATCGCTGACCGGTAATCTTCTCCAGTTTAATTTTCTTACGTCTTTGCCCAAAAAAGTTTTCATCGCCTCATCTATTATTTCTTTTGAAGCGCTCCTGTATGTTTCGCCAATGCCAACCAGGCCATTACTTAATTTTATCCGGACGATCCATTTGGGTTGGATGGCAAATTCGGTCCAACTGCCACCAGTCAGGAATTTTTTCGCAAACTCTTTATCCTTATCAAAAACCGAATCGGAGTTAAGACTACCTGGTCTTGAAGGCACAACTATTTCTGTTGCGTCAATAGATTGTATGATCGTGTTTTGAATATTCATTTGTCTCCGACGTTTTGGGGATATTTTTCCGACAACTTTCTTATTTCGTAGGTGAACTCAAGAAAAAGCTTTTCCCATTTCTCAGCAGTTTCCTTTGTGTATGGATAAAATCCCTGTGCATTGCTGACGCCTTTCGCGCCGGAAGCAACCAGTTTTTCCATAAAAACCGGGACCTCGGTTGAATTATTCAGCTCTGGAAACAGATCTTTCATCACATTCAAATAAGCGGGGATACCGGTGAGGTCCATAAACCGGAATATGCCGGCAAATGTTATCCAGTAGCCAAAGTCATTCCGGCAGGCCCGGTCAATGTCTTCATAACTGGCATATCCTTTTTCGACCAGGTGAAATGCCTCCCGCATCATGGCATACATCAACCGGTTTGTAATGAAACCGCGAATATCTTTCCTGACGAGAGAAGGCTCTTTGCCCCAACCCTCAGCCAGTACCATTACCTTTTCGGCATATTTTATATCCGACTCGTTTCCACAAATCACTTCCAGAAAACGAAGGACGTGAGCGGGCTCACCCCAATGTATCCCCAACAGTCGTTCAGGATGATCTAACCCCTCCTGCAAAAGGGTCACCGGTATTGCCGATGTATTGCTTCCGATGATAGCCGTAGGTGATAAAACCATTTCGAGCCGCTCGTATATTTTCTTTTTAGCAGCGATATCCTCAACGATCGATTCAATAACCAATTCATGACCGACAAAGTCCGCGATATTATCAGTAATCGTTAACCTCGATATTATTGTCCCTGGTTTCTCTTTTAACCGACCTTCTTCTTCCAGTTGCTCCAGGTATTTCAATATCCTGTCCCTGGCTGCATCAGCCTTTTCGATATTTTGCACCATTGACATTACCGTGTGGCCCGACGCGAGCAAACAGGTTGCG
>DASSFT010000760.1:0-3404 GCA_035694045.1 Chitinophagaceae bacterium | reverse complement strand
TCATAAAACATGAGCTTAGTTTTGACAGTTATGAATCGAAGGCAGATCGTACCTATCGTATCAACCAGGTTTGGATGGATTTTGGAAAGAAAAATTTCCATTTCTCGACGCCATTCCCGCTCGCTGACCAGGTAAGGAAAGATGTCCCGGGACTGGAATATGTGACCAAGGTCCATCACCCCTTCCAATCGATCGTCGAAATCACACCGTTAAAGAGATTCAAGCAGGACAATGTGATGATGACTGATCCCGAGTTCATCGATGTATTTGATGTAAAGGTCATAGAAGGTAATGCTTATGAAGCGCTGCGCAAACCTTACCAGGCAGTATTGACGGAAACGGCAGCCAAAAAGTTCTTTGGCAATGAGGATCCCATTGGGAAGGTTTTTACATACAACAATAAGTTCCCCATCACCGTTGGTGCTTTGATAAAAGACTTCCCCGGCAATACTCATTTACCGGCTTCCATGCTGCTTTCGTTTGCGGATAACGAGGATTACCTGCAGACGAGCACCAAACACTATGGATCTGTATCTGGTGGATCAACCTTTATTGTGTTGCCAAAAGGCAGCAAACCAGGGACTGGTCTTTCGAGTGCGATCCAAAGCATTTATGACAGGTTTGCCAACAATCAAAGCTGGGCAGGTAAAGATCATCGCGAAGAAGCCGAGCTTCAGCCTTTGGGCAATGTCCATTTTAATTCTAAATATTCCGGCGGTGGGCAGTGGGTAAAAGCGATCAATACGAGCTGGCTTTGGTTTTTTGGAGCCATCGGATTGGCAGTGCTGGTATTAGCCTGTATCAACTTTGTCAATCTTTCAACAGCGCAGGCCCTTAGCCGTGCAAAAGAAATAGGTGTTCGCAAGTCCATCGGCGCTGGACGAGCTCAATTGATCACTCAATTTCTTAGTGAGGCCTTGTTGCTCGTTTTATTTTCCGCTGTTGTCGCAGTCTTCGTGACAATGATTTCTTTGCCGTATATCAACCAGCTTGCGGGGAAACAGATGGTGTTTAATCCACTGGGATCTCCTTCCCTTATCATTTCATTATTAGCCGGTATTTTTCTTACGGCACTCCTGGCCGGCATTTATCCCGCCTGGGTCATTACCCGGTTTCAGCCAGCAACTACTTTGAAAACGGGATCTGTAAATGCCAGTCCACAATCTTCTTTACTTCGGAAAGGATTGGTGATAACACAGTTCACCATATCTGTTTGCCTTTTGATCGGTTTGCTGCTGATCGGTAAACAGATGGATTTCCTGCGACACAAAGATCTTGGATTCGATAAAGAAAATATAGTTACCGTACCGGTCGAGTTCAGCGAAAACTCAACGAAAAAATTATTGATGGGTAATGAGCTGTCAAACATTCCAGGGATTAAAGAGTGGTCCTTTTCAACGAGTCCCCCCAGCGGTGAAGATGAAGTTCATTGGGGAACGGTCATGAGTGTAATCGGCAAAGATGATCCAAACCAGAAAATGGTGACGACCATTATGACCGATGAAAAGTTCTGCACTTTATACAATTTGAAATTGAAAGCCGGTCGATTTTTTACTCTTGCCGACACCAGCGCAGTATCCAGTTCAGTTCCCGACGGACAACGTTATGCCAAATCGGTAGTCAATGAAAAGCTGGTACAAGAACTCGGATTCCCTTCCCTGGAAGCAGCATTGGGAAAAAGATTCTGGATCGGTATGAATGGATGGAGCGCCGAGATTGTAGGTGTAGTGGCAGATTTCAATATCGGCTCCCTGCGTGAAGCCATTAAACCGACTCTCATTACTCAATTCCTGCCGTTCGCTGATAAGCTAAATATAAAACTCGCGGCAGGCACCGATATTCCCACTATAATCAATAGGATCAACGCGGCATATAAAAAAGCCTATCCCACAGGAGTATTTGAGTTTAATTTCCTGGATCAGCGGCTGGATGCATTATATAAAGATGAAGCAAGATTATATGGTCTTTTCAAGATCTTTTCAGGATTGGCTATGCTTATCTCCTGCCTGGGACTTTGGGGATTGATAACCTTCGCAGCTCAAAAACGTGTAAAAGAGATTGGCGTAAGAAAAGTCCTCGGAGCTTCTGTGCCCAACATAGTCTCGCTGCTGGCAAAAGATTTTATCATCCTTGTATTTATCTCGATCGCTATTGCTGCACCCCTGGCCTACTGGGGCGTACACAAGTGGCTGCAGGATTTTGCTTTCAGGATAAATATCGGGTGGGCTGCGTTCGTGATAGCAGGTATTGCTGCAGTCCTGATCGCATTGACCACAGTAAGTTTCCAGGCAATCAAAGCGGCGATTGCTAACCCGGTGAAGTCGTTGAGAACGGAGTGATGATCCGTGAGAGATGAGTGGTGAATGGTGAGTAATGCAGAACCCATTCGCCGTTGGCGATTCATCAAAGTTTGAAGCGAAGCAAAAGGACTATGAATTATAAGCACTCACCACTGACCATTGACCATTCACGACAAAATAAACAACCATGATAAAAAATTATCTAAAAATAGCCTGGCGGAACCTTTTACGGTATAAAGGCTTTTCGCTCATTAATATTTTTGGGCTAGCCATTGGGCTTGCATGTTGTATACTTGTCGGATTGTTTATTATCGATGAGCTGAGCTATGACCGGTATCACCGGGACTCGGGCCGGATATACAGGGTAGTAAAAGACTTTGTGAATGATGACGGCAGCAAATTGCCCGATGCCACCACTCCACCTGCTATTGGCGCCTCCATTCAACATGATATCCCGGAAATTGAACACATGGCCAGGTTAATGCCCGGGTGGGGAGCCCGGTTTTTTGTACGCAATGGCGAAAAAAAGTTTATTGAAGAAAACGTATTTCGCGCAGACAGCAGCATTTTCGATGTATTTACCTTCCAGTTTATAAAAGGTAATCCAAAAAAGGCTCTTGATGATCGCAATGCCGTAATCTTAACAGAATCGACAGCAAAAAAGTATTTTGGAGACGAAGATCCTATTGGCAAAACACTAGAGATCGATGACCTGGAACCGCAACTTGTAACTGCGATCATTAAGGATCTGCCGGATAATTCTCATTTTAAATTCGATATTCTTCTCCCTTTACGTTTCAGGCGAAACGGGCAACCGATAGATATCAATACCATTTGGGGCTGGTACAATTATTATACATACATCAAACTTGCGCCACGGGCCAATATTGCTACGGTAGATAAAAAGATTAGAGATGTATTCAAAAAAAATCAACCGGATAATAAGAACTATTTCTATTCGCAGGCGCTTACCGACATACACCTAACCTCCAATCTCAAATGGGAACTTAAACCCAATAGCGATAAATCCTACATTTACATATTTGGCACCGTCGCCCTGTTTATTTTATTAATTGCCTGCATAAATTATATAAACCTCACGAC
>DASSFT010000759.1:0-3805 GCA_035694045.1 Chitinophagaceae bacterium | reverse complement strand
AATATTCCGGGCGACCTGGTCAGCTATCGCACCGAGTTCAATACAAAAGGATGGAACTACAATTTCACCGATCTCTGGGATGATTTTTCGGATGATGGGGTATTCAAAGACCTGAACTTTCCGCTTAAATGGGACGATCCAAGGGGTGCACTGGCGGTAAAGTTTAAACTGGCGCCGAGGGAAACAAGAACGGTCCAGTTCTTTCTTACCTGGAATTTTCCCAATCGTATGAGTTGGGATGATAGAGTAATTGTCGGCAATTATTATTCTACAAAATATGCCGATGCCTGGGATGTGATCGAAAAAACACTTCCCCTGCTTCCAGCGATGGAAGCAAAAACCCTGGACTTCGTCAACCTGATTGCAAATAGTGACTACCCGCAACAGGTAAAAGAGGCAGCTTTGTTTAACAGTAGCACCCTTCGTTCACAGACTACATTCAGGGACAGGAACGGGAATTTCTTTGGATGGGAAGGAGTGTTTGCGGCTACGGGTTCCTGTCATGGCAACTGCACACATGTGTGGAACTATGAATACGCTTCTCCTTTTCTATTTGGAACCATGGCCATGAATATGCGGGAGACAGAATATAAGCATGCTTTACAGGAATCGGGCCTCATGTGTTTCCGGGTCAACCTTCCCTTTGATAAAAAATATGACGATCCACTTGCCGCAGCCGATGGACAAATGGGCACGATCATGAAAGTGTACCGCGAATGGCAATTGAGCGGGGATGATAATTTTTTAAGAGACCTGTACCCGGGTGTAAAGAAAGCATTGTCATTTGCCTGGATACCGAAGGGATGGGATGCCGATAAAGATGGGGTGATGGAAGGTTGCCAGCACAACACGATGGATATAGAATACTATGGTCCCAATCCCGAAATCGGTTTCTGGTATCTCGGTGCCCTGAAAGCTGCTGCTGCTATGGCGCATCATATGAATGATACGGAGTTTGAGACAACTTGCCAGTCATTGTTCACTAAAGGAAGCAAATGGATCGACGACAATATTTTCAACGGGGAATTCTATTATCAAAAGATCTGGCCGGTGAAAAGTACAGATGATGTCGCGAAAGGTATCATAAGCGGAGGCGGCCGTTTCAATAATTCAGAGCCGGTATTCCAGATAGGGGAGGGCTGTTTAGCCGACCAGTTGGTGGGACAGAATATGGCATTGATCTGTGGCCTGGGTTACCTGGCCGACTCGAACAAAATAAAAAAAGCGGTGGCCAGCATCTGGAAATATAATCACGTAAACAATGTAGGTGAATTGTTTAATAATATGCGTTCTTATGCGCTGGAAGGCGAAGCCGGTATTGTAGTCACAGTTTATCCTGATCCAAAAAAGCGTCCCGCGATACCACTATCCTACGGCTTCGAAGTATGGACCGGGCTTGAGTATACCGCAGCAACAGGCATGATCTATACAGGCATGGGCAGGGAAGGATTGCAGGCGATCTCAGATGCACGTAACCGGTATGATGGCTATAAGCGCAATCCATTTAACGAGGAGGAATGCGGTAATCATTATACAAGGGCAATGGCGAGTTGGTCGGCTATACCGGCGCTTAGCCGTTTTAATTATTCAGGCGTTACCAAAACTTTTTCCATTACGGCAAAGCCGGGCAATTATTTCTGGTCGAATGGACATAGCTGGGGAAATGTAATAGTAGCAAACAATAAGGCGGTGATCAATGTTCATTTCGGCAAGTTGGAACTGCAAACAATTAGATTGAGTAATGGAAGGGAGGTGAAATTAAAAGAAGCGAAGACAATTTCAGAGGGCGGTCCTTCTGAATTTATTGTTTTGTTTAACGCTTCTCATGCGTCGGGATCAACAGGTTTTCCAGTTTCACAAAAGTAGATTTTTACATGTTCAAAACATTATGCCGTCCTGAAATCTCGATATTACGATGACGGCGTTAAACCTCTAACATTCGCCTTTTTACAGGAATAGCTTCACGCGTGCGTGGTTTTGACATTTTTATTTCGCACCTTACGCTTGCGCTGAAGCTTCAGCGTAGGCGCACGGCGCGAATGACGACAATATTTTATTCTGGCTACCGAGATGTCGTCCCTGCAGGACGATCGCTGCGTCCAACGTCTAATTCAACTCAGGCAGCTATAGTCGTCCCATAGGGACGGAATGTCGGTAGCTACAAGAAACGAAGTTGCACCTTCGCGCCGTAGGTGCGAAATGTCACTGATGTCCGTTCAGGGAAATGGGGTTAGATATTTATTCAGATAAATTCAGTTGCGATTTTTATCGGCTGAATACTCTTTTAAAAATACTTTTTTCCTGAATGAGCATTGAGCTTGTCATCAACGGTAATGATCTGTCTCACCTCATTGTTATTCTTTGTCCCAAGATAAACAGCTTTTAAATGCGTTTCTCTTCGTTGGTTGATGGTGCAGTCCCAAATGATCCATCCACCTCCGGAAACCGTTACTTTGCCGCCTTTCAATGCGGCTACCGGTTCAAGGTCTGCATTTACTTCTATTTGCATCCGTGCAAGCAATGTATTTTTTTCATCATAATAAAATGAATCGATAATGAATTTATATTTAGCGAGGCCCTGGCCCAGGCCAATCTTTACGGGTGCAGTGGGCATCCAGTATTGTCCCTTGCTCACCATGTGACCCGGGTACAAGGGTATTAGTTCAACCGGGTCCCCCGGATCGCCGGCAAAATACCCGATCTCGTCAAATTTGATGGTATCATTGTATCGTTTGATATCGTGTGTTTGTTTCCCGCCTTCATGTATGTCTTCGATTCCGGTGCCGACAGCATGTATTACCCTGAATCTTCCCTGCTTTTCAACAAAACGCTGGAAGTACAATTCGCGGGTGGTCTTAATGCGATTGCGGAAACCTTCTACATTGCCTTTTACCTGGATCTCATCACCCAATTCAGCTTCCACCATGAAGAATACGGTATCGGGATATAGAGGCGCAATAACAACAGAGTCGGGGAAACCAGTTAAAGAAGCTGCCTGCCCTTTATTTGTTTCGATTGATTCGTTAGCAGGTTTGTTGGTGCAGCTGCAGATGGCTACTATAATGAGCAGGTATAGTATTTTCGTTGGCATAAGGTTTAATAAAGTTATTGAATTTTACACTGTATTATCCCTTACATAGTCTGGAGCCCTCTATCGAGGTTATTAATTGGAATATTTTTTCAAATATGCAATGATTGCATTCAACTGCTCGTCGGAAAATTCAAAATTGTGAACGCTTGCAAGATTTCCAAATCTCCTTTTTAATTCCAGGGCATATTCTTCTTTTGATTTTATAAGAGAATCCTGCTTGGTCAAATATAGCTTTAGATAATTTAAGCCTACTCTTTGAACAACTCCTTTTAAATAATTATCGGTTGCCTCGACATTGTGACACGATCCGCAATTTTTTTGGAACAATAACCGCCCCTGATTAATTAAACTAGTATCCTGAAAATGTTTAAGACCCTTTGAGTAGGTCGTATCGGAGGAACTAACATCTGCCGTAGGGTTTTTTGATTCATCGCGGCAACCAGCAAAAAGGGAGTCGGCACTTACAAATGCGACAACGAGAATAACTTGTAGAAGTTTGTATTTCGCATGGGTCTTCATGCTGTAATGGGAATTTTTTTATTTCTCTTCAAGATGTCCAAGTAGGTCCTTTAGTTCTGCATAGGGGGCCATATCGTCCTCTTCCCATTTCTTTTTGTTTTTTATTCGCCTCTTAACTGCCTTTACACTTGCGTCTTTGTTCTTTTTTAATATTGGGTAAACCAGGTTCCGGCCGCCAAAATCTGTAGGGTCATA
>DASSFT010000758.1:0-5607 GCA_035694045.1 Chitinophagaceae bacterium | reverse complement strand
AGAAGCAACTGGATGGTTCTTACTCTCCGTCTCTCCCGATAGATATCGGGATGGAGAGGCAGCTGAGCGGAGCGAAGCAATTGGATGCTGTTACGCTCCCTCTCCTTTGGAGAGGGAGTTGGAGGGTGAGGTCTAATTAACGCGTTTGAAATCCAAATCGTGGAAATCATAGCTGAAATCGGTCGCGGGTGAAATAGCCTTCATTTTTATACCGGAGGCTTTACCTTCCTCGTTCAGGCTAAAGCTGACAAACGCATCCGCATCCATACTACGGTCTCTCCATTTTACGATGAAAGTATTGCCCTTGTAGTAAAACAGTTCGCCAGTGAGCTTGGGTGAACGTTTCGAATCGAACCAGGGCTTTCCATTCTTCAGACTGATAATAACATCGCCGAGCCAAACGTCCCGGTAAGTGCCGGTGAATAAATTGAAATCGGGTTTTTGCGAGGACGAATGTTGGGCTGTTTCAATTTCTTTCCAGATAGAATCTGTTAAATGAGTGGTCGAACCCAGTTGGAATTTTCGCCTGGCAGATAATTCCGTAACCCGGTCTGTATTTTTAATTCCAAAATAACCATCCTTTATCTGGTTGGTAATCGAAACAAATGCGCCACCTTCCTGCTGGTTGGTGAGCACAATGATGCCCAGGTTCAATTCAGGGAACATAGTTATCTGCGTAACCATACCTTCCAAACCGCCGGTATGCGTAACCTGCTTATATCCTTTTTCATCGTTGAGGAAAAATCCAAGTCCATAAGCAGCAAAATGCGTGTTATAGGCGCCCGGTCCGCCAACCTGTAAGATCGTTTGCGGAGAAGTCATTTCGCGGTAAACGTTTTCAGAAAATATTCTTTTTGAAAGACCCTCTCCATACTTCCCGTGATTAAGCCACAATTGCACCCATTTACAGAGATCTGCGATGTTTGAATTGATGCCGCCGGCAGGATGTCCCACTTTCACAGTACTACGGGCGATTACCTGGACTTTACCATTTACCGGGGCATGTGCATCGATGATATTCGTTTTATCTTTTAGTCGGTCAAATGAAGTGGCTGTTTTGTTCATGCCCAGAGGTTGTAAGATTCTTTCATCAACAAAATCATCCCAGCTCTTACCCGATACCCTGGCTACTACCTCGCCGGCTACGATATAGAGGTTATTGTCGTAATCAAACTTGGTGCGAAAACCGGAAGTTTGTTTTAGAAACCTCAGATTAAAAATTATATCCTTGAGTTCAAAATCGCTTGAATCCGGGAAGAACATCAGGTCACCGGCGCCGAGACCGAGGCCACTGCGGTGACAGAGAAGATCACGGATAGTAAATTCCTCAGTAACGTATGGGCTGTATAATTTGAACTCGGGGATGTAGTCTCTTACCTTATCGTCCCATTTTATTTTCCCTTCATCAACCAGTATGCCCAGTGCTGCACAGGTGAAGGCCTTGCTGTTGGAAGCAATACCAAAAAGGGTATTCTCATCGGTTTTTTCCTGCCTGTTCAAAGAACGGACGCCATATCCTTTAGCGAGCACGATCTTCCCGTCCTTGATAACGCCAACGGCAATGCCCGGCACATCAAATGCTTTGAGGGCACGGTTTGCTACCGAATCTATTTGTGTATCTGTGAGGGGCTGGGAATATACCTGGGCAAAGCAGCAGACGAGAATGATGACAATAAGTTTTCTCATAGCAAATGTTTGCGTAAAAATAAGGCTTAGTTTTTTCAAAAATGCTTGAGATAGTTTTTGTAGTTTTATATGCTAGTTGGTGCGGTAATTAACGGAATAGACGGATTATGAAATTGAAATTTCTTCTTTTTTTCAGCCTGGCTCTCGTATTATTTTCCTGTACAAACAAAACGGAAGAATTGGTGACGGAAAACATGAGCGACTACATGCCATTGAAGCCGGGAAAATATATTATTTACCGTCTCGATTCACTGACCTTTACGGGTTTTGGAACAGCTGCCCGCACTACCCGTTACCAGCTGAAGCATGAGATAGATGCGCAGATCATGGATAACCAGGGAAGACCGACCTATCGTGTCTTCACCTATATGCGTGATTCGGCCGGCACACAGCCCTGGAACCCTACCGGGACGATTTTGATCACACCGCTGACTTCCCAGACAGAAGTGACGGAAGATAATTTCCGCGTTATCAAGCTTCATATGCCGATCACGGAAGGCTATCACTGGCCCGGAAATACTTATTTGCCCGATGATCCCTATTACCCAACCTATGATCTCCTGAATGATAATGACATGAAGTACTGGGATTTTACTTATGATGTTTTTCAACCTACCGTCACTTACCGGGGAAATACCTATAAAGATGTTCTCACCGTGTTGGAGGAAGACGATCATCAAAATGTTCCGGTAACAAATCCCAACCAGTTTGGTTATAATACCCAGTCATTAGAACGGTATTCTAAAAATATCGGCCTTGTTTACCGCAAATATGAGATATGGGACTACCAGACTGACCCAAATAAACACTATAGCGGCTTCGGTATTACTATGTGGATGATCGATCATAATTAATAATGAGGCTCAACGATTTAATCCAGGCATAGTTCTGACTTCCTGCAGTTTGTCGCAAACAGCCCCTTTTTTTTCGCTTTTACACATCTTTCGTAATTTCCAGTTGACTGATATTTGTGTTGTCAAACCAAACTATTAACCAAAAAACATTTAAAATGGAAACGCAGGAAAAAACAATCATCACAGTAGAAAACACTATCAATGCCCCTGTAGAAAAAGTATGGCAATACTGGACACAGCCCGAGCACATCATGAAATGGAACAGTGCCACCGATGACTGGCATACTCCGCGTGCAGAAAACGATGTTCGCGAAGGAGGCAAGTTTTCTGTCAGGATGGAAGCAAAGGATGGCAGCATGGGATTTGACTTTTTCGGTGTATACGATAAAGTAAAAAAGAACGAGTACATCGAATACACCATGGGAGATGGACGGAAAGTACAGGTTTCATTTACCGGGGAAGGAAATAAAACGAAACTTGTAGAGAGCTTTGAAGCCGAAAGCACGAACCCGGTCGAATTGCAGAAAGGCGGTTGGCAGTCGATACTTGATAATTTCAAGAAGCACGCTGAGAATAATTAATAAGAGCGAGGAAGAGAGCGGGAGCGAAGAGGGGAAAATAGAAACCCGCTCTTCGCACTGTTTCTCCGCACTTCTTTGAGCGACAGGTTTACGATCATAATTCAAATTCCCATACCGTCCGGTAATTTCCATGTGCTTCAACGTAACCCAGGAATGCATTATAAAATGGGTCGGCCCCGATCGTTGCACTGTCACCGATCACAAATAGCTGTTCTTTGGCACGGGTAATGGCCACATTCATCCGCCGGTAATCTTTCAGGAAACCGATATCGCCATCGTCATTGCTCCTAACAAGTGAGACAATGATATTTTCTTTTTCCTGTCCCTGGAAACTATCAATAGTGCTTATTCGCAATGATGAAGGCAAAGATTCTTTTGCGGCTACAGCCTGCCCCGAGTAGGGAGAAATAAAAGCTGTTTTGAGCGGGTCAAGCTTTTCGGTTTCCAATAGCTTCAGAACAATTTGCAATTCGCCCTCATTTTGCAAGCTGATACCGTCGGGTCCATGTGTTTCCTGGTGACCGGAACCGGCTGTATCAATAAAGCTGAGGTGCACACCGGTATTTTGTAAATGTTCAGCCGTTAATAAAAGATCATTATAAAAATAGTTGCTGCTGAAGCCGGCAATGGCCTGTCGCATCCTGTATTGTGTATTTAGCAGGAAAACATTTTTGACTCTTGCAACAGCTACCTCCAGGATTGACCGGTTAAAACCTTTCAGCGCTGCCTCATTGCTCAGAACCGTCGGGGGAAGCTGCCAGTGATCTCCAGCCAGTACAATTTTATCGGCAAGCGGGAAAATACACCAGGCCAGCGGCTCAATACACTGACCCGCCTCATCCACGACCAGTGTTTTGAAATGAAGATGGTCTACATCAGCATCATACAGCCCGATGGGCGTGCCTGCTATTACTTCCGCTTCAGCAAATAATTTCTCTTCGTTATAAGCCTGTAATTTTTTTATTTCGGTCCGGATATTTTTTACTTCTTTAAATAAAAGATTGCGCTGCTCTCTTTCGGCTTTTCCAAAACTGCGTTTATACTTTAACGCCATGCGGCGAAATTCTTCGGCCCTGATCTTTAATTGTTTTATTTCCTTTTCCTGCCTGCTGTTACTTAACCTGCCTTCGGGGGTGTGCGCAAAAATGGTTTCGTCTACTTTACTTGTATTGCCTACCCTCAATAAATTAATTCCCTGCCTGATCAATCCCTTTGCAATATTATCAACTGCCGTGTTGCTGGGTGCCGACACCAATACTTTCTCCCCGGTTTTAATAAGCTGAATGATAGCTTCGATCAGCGTCGTCGTTTTCCCTGTTCCCGGGGGGCCATGCACGATAGTCATCCCCGGGTTTTCCGTAATCGCCACTACTGCCTGTTGCTGGCTCGGGTTTAATCGTTGATTCTGAAAATGAAGCGGGTGATTTGTGAGGTGATAATCTTCAATGGGCGCATCACCATGCAATTGCTCGAATAATTTATATAAAGGTTTATTGTTCTCCAGTTCATTCAACACTTTCTTCATGATAGTCGTGGTGCGTGTATCGGGCGCCAGTTTAATACCAACACCGTCATCTTCGATCCAGTCGGGGAAATCAGGTGTATACAAACGAAATTCACCGCTTTTGCCTTCCAGGCTGATCAAGATCCCTTTCACCGGCTCCTCCCCGGCAACAAAACATTCGATCGCCGCGCCATCCCTAAACATATTAGCTTCCGGTGGAAAGGCCAGTTTAAAATTGATCTCGGGATAATCGGCATACCCGAAATTTTTTTTGGTAACAATGAGAGGGTGGAGCGCAAGTCCTTCCGCTTTTAATTGCTTTAAGGTATGCTGCTGGTCCAGGCGGTATCGTTGCGCCTGTTCCTTTTCTTCCAGTTCAATGCATTTCAATAATAACTGTAAATGGGGATGCATGCGGTGAAAATAACATGGAAGCCAGTAATAAAAAAATCCAGGTCAATTACTGCGTCAACAATTGGTGTTTTAAGACACATTAAAAAAATTACCACATTTGTTGTATTGACTTTGGCTCTCAGATGTGCTAGTTTTAATTCTCTTTCATCATAAAGGCCTGAAGACGGAAATAAAAAATAGGCCTTTATATCCGGACTCAACACCATCCATAAAAAAAGAGCCCTCCATCGCCACAGGAAGGCTCTTTTTGAGATCGGAAAATTTTATGATCAGAACAACCTTTCCTCCGGCGGTTTGATTCCCTGCAAGCGGATATAAATAGTCGTTTGACCGCGATGATGTCCCTGGTGTTCAAATGTTTTATTCATTAAAGCAAAACGTGTTTCTTCAAAAACGTTGAACATCTTTGTTTTTTCTCCCCATTTATTAGCATCGAAAGTTTTGACTGCATTGATGCAATAATCGTAACTGGACGTTACATAATACATCACGGAGTCTTTTTGTTGAGCCGAAGCCCGGTGTTCAATGTCCGATTTGAGCCAGGGTAGGGGCTGACCCCCGGTAGCAT
>DASSFT010000757.1:0-5155 GCA_035694045.1 Chitinophagaceae bacterium | reverse complement strand
TAAATATACAGGCCGGGCCATTCGCATCGCAGGAAAGTTCAGTCCCGCTTTTTGTTTTTTGTGGCGGCATTTCATTGGCGCTGGGACAAACATTATCAATAAAGCCCATCAGCCTACCGCTTCCCATATTTCTCTCCGCCGACAAGCAGAACAGGGGAAACAGGTCATGGTTGATCATGGCCTTCTTTAATCCTGCCTTCATTTCGTCTTCGTCCAATTCGCCTTTATCAAAATATTTTTCCATTAAACTTTCGTCATTGCTGGCAATAGCTTCTATCAACTCTTTATGCAGTTCCTCGGCTCTTGCTTTCTGATCATCTGGTATCGGTAATTTCTCGGGCTTACCCCCGTCATCCTTGAATTTATACATTGTCATCCGCAGCACATCAATAATCTCGTGAAAACCGGCGCCAACCTGGTTGGGGTACTGGACCACCACCACGTTATTCCCGAAATGAGATTTGGCCTGGCGGACCGTTTTATCGAAATCGGCATTGTCATCATCGAGTTTGGTAACGGCGAAAATCATCGGCGTTTTGAACTTCTCGGTGTAATCCCAGATTATATCCGTTCCCACTTCTACTCCCATCACGGCGTTCAACAACATGACACCGGTATCTGCGACACGCAGGGCAGAGATCACTTCCCCCACGAAATCGTCATAACCCGGGGTGTCTATGATATTAATTTTATACCCTCGCCATTTTGTATGAAGGAGCTTGCTAAAAATAGAATTACCACGTTCCTGTTCAAGTTCGTGGTAATCTCCAGTTGTATTTCTGTCGGCTATAGTACCCCGGCGAGTGATCAATCCTGCTTCGTATAGCATGCACTCCGCTAAGGTTGTCTTACCTGAGCCGGCGTGGCCCAGTAAGACAATATTTTTGACATGTGAGGTATCAAATTCGGGCATGGCAAGAAAGTTTTAAAAATGAGATAATAGTGTTGTCTGAATTTAATGGATGAGTGGACAACGGATCATGCGCCTAGCGACACATGAATAAACAAATGATTTTCCCGGCTATATCAGTTATGGGCCCGGGCTAAAAAATTGCTGAATTCTTCCCTGATATCCTGCAGGGTATGCTCCAGGCTTTGATATTGAGTAAACAGGTTTTCGTGATCAGCTACTGTTTCCTCATTCAGCCCGTTTTGCTCGCGCATTTCAAAACCGATCCTGCGGTCATGATTTTTGATCGCTTGTTTGAGATCGTGAATGTTGATAAGCTGAATGTGAAACTGGTTGTGGAGATGTTCGACTTCTTGTAACTGGTCTTTGGAGAGTGTTCGGCTGGCTGCTTGCTGAAGTTTTGTTTTGTCCTGGGTGAACTCGTCGCGGTATTCGCGAAGCGTTTGTCTCCAGGCCTCGCACTCTGAGATGAGTTGTGCGGTTTCTACCTGAACCATGGGATTAAAATTTAAAAGTGAAGCAATGTTGTTAAGAGCTTGTTCCCTGGGTACCGAAGATGGTATCTGTAAATTAAAACTCTTTTTTGGGACAGCCAGAAATTTTTTGGCACATTTCTCAGGGACATAAAAAAAGGCCCCTCACAGGAGCCTCTGTCGTTTTTTATAACAAACTATTAATGCCTTCTGACTGTTGTCTTCGTTCTTGAACTGCCCCTGGGACCAGTAACAGTTGTCCTTGTCCGGGTGGCACCATGACCACGGGGATTTGTAACTCTTGTATTTGTCCGGGTCACTCGATAATTGCCTACTGCAGCTGCATGGCGTGTTCTAACTGATACCGACGTAACCCTGACAGGTGTATATATTCTATGGGCATGAACGACCCTGTGAGTGCGCACTACCGCACAATGTGCATAATATGGCCTATGGAAAGGATGCCATATATGCCATGCAAACGGTCTCCAGGGTCTCCACCATCCCGGGTAATGATGCCATCTCCACGGTGAAATCCAGGGCCTGTAAGCCGGCGCATATGCAAACCGGACCGAAGGCCAGAACCATACGTTTACTACGATTCGCGGGGCAGCATAACCAATCGCTACATTCGGACCATGCGCAATAGTTTTTTCAAAACTGTTATCCAATAATGCCGCATCATCATTGTCGCCATCCCCGGGTTCAACAATCACCTCTTCACCATAAATATCTTCATCACCCACAATTTGCAGCATGGCCGTGGTATCACCTGATTTTTCCAGCTCTATAACGGCGATATCCTGGCTCTCATTTTCTGAAATCACAGCTTGCAATACAAAGGCATGGGCTCCTTTATCGGAATTGTCCACAACACGTATATAGTCGATATCTCCATCTCCGTTCAGGTCAAGATTATTTACATGGTTGTCTGCTGAATTCAACATTTTTTCAAAATCTTCAGGAGATGCAGCTTTCTGAAACATTGCCAGCGCTCCCTGGAGGCTGAAATTATCTCCGGGTAAACCGGTGGAGTCGACGCCGGGTTGGCTTTGAGCCTGTGCATTTACCGTCAACAACAGGTAGGTAAGTAGTCCGGTCAGAAATTGGAATATTTTCATATAAAAAGTGGTTTGTGAGCTGAGACATTAATTAATAGACGAAGTTTAGCCGCGGCTTAAAAATGTTTTCCTGCAATCGTAGTTTTCCTTCCAGGCGATCGTAAAAATATTAAATCAACAATGTGATAGGCTCTTCACAGCCGGAAAATAAACTTGACGCCTGCAGGGACAAGCAGCTGTGGCGAATGATGATTGTTATTTGCGATTAAGTCAGTATCTGGAGGGTGTAGGAAGGAGCCCCCCGGAGGAATATCCGTCAATTGAAACTTCAGGAATTTTATACCAAGGCCGCCATACAGTTCAACGTTCCACCGGCTTTTTAAAGTAACCAGGGTACCCACTTTTATTGAGATTCCTGTTTCTTTTTTTTTCTCTTTATATTCAGCCCGTTCATTATAGGCGCATTGACCGCCGATGCAGTTAATACCGAAATCATCTTCCCTGGTAGTCGTCACATATTTATAATGAAATTCAGGGGCGATAAATGAGCTGAATCTTCCGGGCCGGGAGCGATCGAAAAGAAAGCGTATATCACTTCTTATTTTGATCCCCGAAAGAGATACAATATTTGCTGCTTTGGCATAAGCGCTAAAAAAAATATAACCTGGATCCAGTGTTATTGCCCATCGCCTGTTGAATTGATAACCCAGCCCCACCATCAGGTTGCCATCTGGTTCAAGCACCGAAAGCGGGTTGATCCGCAAAGTGAACGGATGCGAAATGGGCGCGATCTTAGTATCCTGGCCGCTCGATTGCATAGTGCCGCCACACAACAACAAGATTGTTGAAAAAAGAATTCGAAACAGTCCGGGCATTACTGGAGGATTTTTGAGATAAATACGGGCTGTAACGGATTTGTTCCGATATCATAAAGTGCTAACCCGCCTGCTATCTGTGCGATCAGGATATTACCATAGGGGATCACATCATAAAAGGTTTCTCCTGATATGGTTCTTACGTAAAAGGGGCTATACCTATTGGTGATATTGTATACAAATAAGCCCACTCCTGCCTGGCATACATAGAGCGCATTGTCCTTCATGCCCAGGCCGTATGGAGAAGTCAGGGAATTTGTATTGACAAGCACGGGTGAGGCAAGGTTCTTAATGTTATAAGTTACCAGGGCGCTTTGGCCACCGCCACACGGACCGCTCGATCGCAAGGTGGCATAGGCCACGCTATCCTTCGCGATAACCGGGTCGCAGGACATCCGGATGTTGTATTCTGCTCTAGCTATCCTTTGAGGATTAGCAGGGTCGGTAAGGGAATAGATATACATGGCAGACGAAGACCCGATGAACAACTTATCCTCGTAAGGAAAAATCGTTTCAATATTGACCCCGATCTCCGTCTTTGATTTATAAATGGGGTGCTGCGGGTCGCTGATCTGAAAAGCTTTCAAGCCTGTATTGTCCACAACATAGAGGTAGTTGCCAGCGATGGTGAATTTTGCAGTTGAACCACCGGCACCAGAAGCGGACGTATTAGCATTAGCAGCCATTGAATCGCTTGACTCCTTTGTACAATTTCCAAAAACAAGCAGGATGGCAGTTATTACAAGTATATGTTTGAGGGATTTCATTATCTCCAGCATTTAGGGTTTTTAATGGTCGTTTGTTGCCAGCTTGTCACAAATCCCTTTTCCGGGTCCGGGCATTCAAAATAGATTGTTTCCCATGAATTATTCGCTTTGGGAGGATATTGTAGTGCCAGGTCGGGAAACATGGAGGCCACACGACTTACTTCATGCACACTATTCATGTTATTAATATCGATCACTACAAGATCGCTTAGGTTATTAGTATAAATAAATCCATTCTTTACTGACAGTTCCTTGCAAAGAACCGAGCGGATAAAACCCAGCTTTTGCGGATGTGCAGGATCCGAATAGTTGATCACATGTATGCCGGAATCCTGTTCTACCTGGAACAGCAGATTTCCGGTCGTGTATATCTTACCTCCATGGATAGTTGGCCGGGCAGGGCCGGCAGTTATTGTTTTTGCTGTTGCGGCAGAGGCATAAATGGGAACATATCCCGTCGTTTCTTTCGGCAAATGCTTTTTTGAATCAAAACAGGAAAAAAGTAGGCAGGCAAGAAACGGGAGAAACAGAAAATTTTTTCTCATAAGAAGATAGTTAAGGAAAAGGGTTGCTACCCTAGAGTCAGGCAATAACATGAATGCTGCTTTAAATTAAAAAAATCTTTCACCGGTTCATCTGACAACTGAGATGGGAGAATCGTTGCCTGGCGCTGACCATGTGAATTGTTCCTCTTTTTGTCTGGATATCTCCTTATTCCTGTGGATTTCCAGGCTGGTTTCTCCCAGTTATCATTTTTTAGTTAACATTTATTGCTATGAGCTACAATTCAATAATTTGCAACCTGAAACAACAATTTCTCAAGCCAGGCTTTGATTTCTCAAACAACCATACAACAGATCCTTGGACGCCTTGACATCATTGATGTGATCGGCGGTTTCGTAAAATTAAAAAAGAGAGGGACCAACTATCTTGGTCTTTGTCCATTTCACAATGAAAAGACCCCTTCCTTTACGGTATCTCCTTCAAAAGAAATTTACAAGTGCTTCGGTTGCGGACGAAGCGGTAATACGATAAGTTTTTTGATGGAGCATGAGAAATACAGTTATGT
>DASSFT010000756.1:0-3660 GCA_035694045.1 Chitinophagaceae bacterium | reverse complement strand
TTATAAAAAAAGTTTCATTTTCTTAATTGTATTAATCTCTTTTATGTCGTCCAATGCCCAACAACAAGGAGATCCGAAAGCAACGGAAGTATGGAGCCCGGTTCCGAAAATAGTAACGCCGGGTTCAATTCCCTCTGATGCACCTTCGGATGCAATCATATTATTTGATGGAAAAAACCTGGATGAATGGGTTTCAGCCAAAGACGGCAAAGCTGCCGCACAATGGACTGTTGCCGGTGGCGCTTTCACGGTTAAAAAAGGTACCGGCACTATTCAAACGAAAAGATCGTTCACCGATTACCAGTTGCACATAGAATGGAAGATACCTTCGAATATTACAGGTTCGGGGCAGGCGAGGGGTAACAGCGGCATCTTCCTGGCATCAACCGGTCCCGGCGACGAAGGATACGAAATCCAGGTGCTCGACTGTTATAACAATACAACCTATGTGAACGGGCAAACAGCCAGCATATATAAACAGGCTATCCCGCTGGCAAACGCCTGTAAAAAGCCGGGTGAATGGCAGGTGTACGATATTATCTGGACAGCACCGAGATTTAATGATGACGGTACACTGAAATCAGCAGCAAGAGTTACCGCTTTCCATAATGGTGTACTTGTACAAAATAATTTTGAACTGAAAGGTGCTACCAAATACATCGGTACGCCCGACTATAGCAAAGCGCACGCCGCCACTCCCATTAAACTGCAGGATCATGGCGATCCAAGCGAGCCGCTCAGCTACCGGAATATTTGGCTTAGGGAACTATAACCTGATATGAGGTGATTTGAAAATTTGAGAATTTGAAGATTTGAAAATGATGAGCCAGTGCTTATCGTTTTGAAGCAAGAGATTCTTGTGGTTTCAACAAGGAATACACTTTATTCCAGACGTCATTGGAAATTGCGTCAACAGTACGATTGCCATCTGTAATGAAGATCTTTTCTTCATTCTTCAATTTTTCAAATGCTTCCAGGTATTTTGACCTTACGTTGTGAAGGTTCTCCAGGCTTTCGTACAACTGTATTATGTCCCTTCCTTCGCTCAGGCGTTGCATGCAGACTTCCGGCGGCACGTCAATAAAAACCGTAAGATCGGGGCGGAGGAGATCCGCGCTTAGGGAATTGGCCTGTATCACCCAATCCAATGACATATGAGTACCCTGGTAGGCATAGGAAGAAAAATAGTAACGGTCGGTTATAACAGTATAACCTTCTTCCATTTTTTTCAGGATGCCATTGGTTTTATTCAACAAATGATCCAACCGGTCGGCCACATATAGCCCGGCAATGGTGCGATGGTCTGCCTCTATCCTGTGGCGGAAGATATTCTTAATAAGGGAGCCGATCGGGCTGTCGGTCGGCTCAAAAGTAGTATAGATCTTAAATCCCTCTTTTTTGAGCTTGTCAGACAATAGTTTTACCTGGGTACTTTTACCGCTGCCATCTATTCCTTCGAGCGCTATGAAATAGTTCTTCTGCATATAAAATTCCGTAAATGACGTTTAAGACAATTATAGCGTCAAAGATAATACTAAGTGCATACAGCTGGCCCAAATACTGCTGGCGAATGGTGGTCAAGTTTGAAGGTTATTTACACTAAGCAGCAACGGCACAAAGACTCGTTGCGCCGTTGTCCCGCAATATGCGGGATGGCGAGAGTATTGGGAGAAGCTGCGGATCAGATTTCAAGCCTTTCCAGCACCATCATTGCCTCCATCAGCTTATTCCAGGCTACCTGCCACTCATCTTTAGCTTTATGAAGCCTGGCATGATCCTCTTCTTTCAGCGTTCCCTTGGTGTTTACATATTCGTCAATCCGCTGAAGCGATTCCTTGTTGAGTTCTTCCAGTCTTTTTTTATGTTCCATATGGTAATTTTATGGTTCATAGTAAAAGCACGAGCAAAAAGCGGGCTAAAGCAATAGCCACGGATACAATCGGGGTTTTCCGTAAATGACCAGGTTGTTAATTCCCGGCAAATTGGCTCCAGGCCAACATCATAAGCCCTAAAAAGCTTAATTTGGCAACGAATTCTAATCAAAACTCCCATAGTGCCTGAACCTGTTTTTAATTGTCGTCTTGTTGGGTTACGTTTTGCATTTTCCCTGATTATTATTGCGATTGTTTTTAATGCGCAGGGTCAGATATGCAATGGAAGCCTGGGTGATCCCGCAGTGAATATCACTTTTGGTTCCGCCGGAAGCACCACTACTTACCCGGCACCCGGAGGATACACGTACACATCTTCTGCCTGTCCTAATGACGGGTACTATACCATTACCGAATCAACCGCGAATTGTTTTGGCAATACCTGGCATACCGTCCATAACGATCATTCGGGAACGGGCAATTTCATGCTGGTGAATGCATCCTATACTCCCGGTGATTTTTTTCAAACGACAGTAACCGACCTTTGCCCGAATACTACTTACGAATTTGCATCCTGGGTGATGAATGTGATGAAGCCGATCTCAAGCATTCTACCCAACATTATTTTTCGTATTGAAGCGCCTAATGGTACTGTACTGGCTTCCTATCAAACCGGGGATATCGGTGTCACCGGCGCGCCACAATGGATTCAATATGGTTTCTTTTTTACTACACCCGCGAATAATGCCACGATCGTTTTAAGAATATCCAACACCGCTCCCGGAGGGTATGGCAATGACCTGGCATTGGATGATATAACTTTTCGTCCTTGCGGAGCAAAGATCACAGCGGGTATAGTCGGTAGCACCATTGATACGGTCGATGTATGCGAAGGCAACACCACGACGTATGTTTTTGCAGGCAGTGCGGCTTCAACTTACCAGTCGCCTGTGTATCACTGGCAGCTAAGCAAGGATTCAGGGACTACCTGGGTTGATATCGCCGGCGCCACCAACACATCTTATACAAGGACGCCTACTGGAGCTGGTAGTTATTGGTACCGGCTTACCGTGGTAGATGCCAGCGTTGCCGGAGTAACATCGTGCCGGATTTCTTCCGATATAATTGTTATTAATATACATCCCACACCTGTCGTGAGTGCAGGACCGGACCGCATCCTTCTTACAGGCAGCTCAGCTATCCTTAATGGCAAAGCAGAAGGAGAGAGTCTTCAGTATTCCTGGTCACCCAATAATTATATAAGCGATATTACCGAGCTGGCTCCTGTTGTAACTCCGCCAGCGGCCATTGACTACACTCTTTCCGCGGTTTCTTCATTCGGTTGCAGAAATGAGGACCGCGTGTTCGTGAAAGTAGTAACAGGTATCTATGTGCCTACTGCTTTTACACCTAACGGTGATGGAAACAACGATCTCTGGCAGATCCCTTTTCTTGACCCCGCATTTGAAGCAACAGTGAATGTTTTTAATCGTTTTGGAGGGGTGGTATATCACGCCTCCAGTGAAATAGTTTCCTGGGATGGAAAAGTAAAAGGAGTTCCTCAGGCTTCGGGTGTCTACATTTACCTCATCACTTTTAAAAACAGTAATCTGCAACTGAAAGGCTCCCTGACGCTGATCAGGTAGTTTGACGATGATCTCCAGCCTTTGTTTCAGAACTTCCCTTACAATAGGTAGTGTGCTTTTTATATTCACATGTGAGCAAAACTTTCCTCATTTGTATTTCCATTTTCTTTAATAAAGGGTGTAATCGAAGCCAATTGGCAATG
>DASSFT010000755.1:0-3340 GCA_035694045.1 Chitinophagaceae bacterium | reverse complement strand
AGCCGGTATTGTCTGCGATCAGTCTATCCGCATCGCCGGTGACGAATTTACTGCAGATATCATGGAGGCGCTTCGCCGTTATCATAGTCTGTTGATCGGTGAACGCACAGCGGAACAAATCAAAATACAGGTAGGGGCAGCGATGAAGGATCTCGAAAATCCTCCTGAAGATATTCCTGTTAATGGCCGCGACCTTGTAACTGGTATTCCCAAACAGATCATGGTCAGTCACCAGGAGATTGCTGAAGCATTAGATAAAAGTATTTTTAAAATTGAAGAAGCGATCCTGAAAGCGCTGGAGCAAACTCCCCCTGAGCTGGCAGCTGATATTTATCGCCGGGGCCTCTATCTTACTGGTGGCGGGGCATTGTTAAGAGGTCTTGACAAAAGATTAAGCCAAAAAATCAAATTACCCGTGCATGTAGCCGACGATCCGCTGAAAAGCGTGGTTCGTGGTACGGGGATTGCTTTGAAGAATTACGACAAGTACCCGTTTGTGATGAGATAAAAATGCCTCCCCAACCCCTCCAAGGAGGGGCCTAAGAAGTTCCCAAGATTTGAAATTGTTTATGGTCTTACAACCCTACTGTAATGAGGCTTATACTATAATTTATATTATTAAGTCTCCCCGAAAGGGAGGTAGGAGGGACTATGCGTAACATATTTCTCTTCATTCGCCGCTATTTCACTTTTCTTGCTTTCCTGGTTTTGCAGGGATTAGCCCTGTGGTTCCTGTTTACATATAACAAATTTCACCGTGCTAAGGGACTCGGCGTTGCCAATGAAGTGACAGGCTGGGTCAATACGAGGTACAACACGGTGGAAGACTTTTTCACCATGCGGGAAGAGAACAGGCGGGTCCACAGGTTAAATGATTCGCTGATGAACCTGCTTTCATCAAATTTTTTAGAGCGTGACACTGCTGTGCGCATGGTTACCGACTCGATACCTTACGATACATTGGGCCATTACCGCCGGTACCTGGAGCGGGAAGCGGAGGTGGTATATAATACTGTCAATTCGGATAAGAATTATATCCAGATCAACAAAGGTTCCCATGAGGGCATCAAAGACAACATGAGCGTTTTCAACTCAGATGGCAGCCTTGTGGGCCGGGTGATAAATGTCAGCCCGAATTTTAGTGTCGTCATGAGCTTGCTGCATGTGCAGAACAAGGTCAGTGTGCTGGTCAAGAAAACAAAAAGCGCCGGGATCATTTCCTGGGACGCAAAGGAACCGAGATACCTTATCCTGAATAACATACCTGTCAGCGATTCGATAGTAAAAGGGGATACGATAATCACTGGCAGTTATTCAACCAGCATACCTTTTGGTAAAATGGTAGGTACCGTGGCTGAGATCAACCGGGACCAGGCCACTAATTTTTTTGTTCTGAAAATAAGAACTGCCGCAAATTTTGCTGACCTGCAACAGGTATTCGTCATAGAGAATTTGCAATATGATGAACAGGAAAAACTGCTGGAAGAGACAAAAAAGAAAATCATTAAAGAGTGAGTGATTTACTAAGAAATATTATCCGTTTGGCTATTTTCATTTTGGTCCAGGTGTACCTGCTGAATAAGATACCCTTCCTTCACCAGTTCATTGCTCCTTACCTGTATTATCTTTTTATTCTATGGTTGCCCTTTAGCATTTCACGGATGGGGTTGCTTGTCATCGGCTTTATAACTGGGATCACGCTCGATTTTTTTATGATGACCCCCGGTTTACATGCGGCGGCCTGCGTTTTGATCGCTTACCTGCGGCCATTTATCATCGGGGTGCTGGCACCCAAGGATGCAACCGGGTTCAGCTACCGCGAACCATCGCCGAGAGCAATGGGGTGGACGCCTTACCTTATATACACTTTCGTGCTGACGCTGTTTCACCATACATACATGGTCCTGCTGGAATGGCTTTCTTTCGGAAGCGTCCTTTATTTTATCATCAAGGTTATAGCCACTACAGGTATAAGTATGCTGCTGATCATTACTACGGAGCTTTTGTTTCCACGCCGAATGAAATTCCGTACCAACACAGCGTAATTCGACCGTTTTTCACCGATCGATTCGGCTGATATGTTGAGGGCGGTTACTATCAACAGGTCAGAAAATTTTCTTAAAACAAAATATATTTCCGGTAACATTTGGAAACCGCATTTTTGAATGCCAATTTTGTATCGGGAAAAGCACTCTCCTTTCATACCCGCGTTGATCTATGCCTGTGTTTAATCAATCAAGAAGCCGTATAGTCCGTCTCATATTCCTGGTAGCTTTCCTGGTGATCATTTCCCGTTTGTTTTACCTGCAGGTTATGTCCAGCGAGTTTGACAGGCTGGCGATGAACAATGCTGTATCTCCCAAGATCATTTGGCCGGAAAGAGGAATTATTTATGACCGCAGGGGCCAGGCCATTTTAAATAACACCCGGATGTATGACCTCATGGTGACACCGGCCGATGTAAAAAATTTTGATACGCTTGCTTTTTGCAACCTGTTTGAAATAGATACCTCCGAATTCAGAAGAAGAATAAACGAAGCGATATTTAGATTAAACAAGGTTCAGCCTTCAGTTTTTCAAGGCATTCTTACTCCACAAATGCAGGCAAGATTCGAAGAGGTTGCCTGGAAATTCCCGGGTTTTGAACTGGTGGAGAGGCCCGTGAGAACCTACCCGTTCAGCGCAGCTTCCCATATTCTTGGATATATCAACGAAGTTGATCCGAATGATGTAAAACGGTTCGGCGGTTTCTACAGGCAGGGAGATTATATTGGTAAAAGCGGGCTGGAAGCAACCTATGAAAGAGTTTTGATGGGTCAACGTGGCGTGCAGTATAACATCAAAGACAAATTGGGTCGCCTTGTCGGCAAATACAAGGAGGGTATTCTCGATACGGCCGCCGTGGCCGGCAGGGCTCTTCGTACTTATATTGATATCGAGCTGCAACAACTCGCCGAAAAATTAATGAATAATAAGGTGGGGGCGATAGTCGCAATTGAACCGCAAACAGGAGGTATCCTCGCGATGACTTCCGGTCCTGATTTTGACCCCAATGAACTGACAGGTCCTGAAAAGAATAAAAATTATAGCCGGCTGGTGCTGGACGTTGCCGGTCCCTTATTAAACAGGGCTATAATGGGAAGATATCCTCCCGGGTCTACTTATAAGCCTGTGGGGGCGCTGGTTGCCCTGGATGAAGGTGTGATAAGCGCCGCCAGCGGCATTGGTTGCGGAGGCGCGTACTATGGATGCAATCGTCCTGTCAAGTGTACCGAGCATTGGGCGGGTCATGCGGCGAATCTCCGTTTAGCAATTGCCTGGTCATGCAATTCCTTTTTCA
>DASSFT010000754.1:0-4266 GCA_035694045.1 Chitinophagaceae bacterium | reverse complement strand
GTCACGCTGTCATAATTACCCACGTAGATCTGGCAAAAGATCGAATCAAATTTGCCAATTCCTGGAGCAAAAAATGGGGTGACAAGGGATTTGGGTATTTTTCGAAGCAATCCTTTTGGCCATATGTCTTCGACAGAAGCTTGTGGGCTATCGAAATGGTTTATGAACGTAATACCAGCTCTGATACGGACCGCTGATATATCTTTTCCAGGAATTCTTTACTTTTGAAGTAATAAGCGATAAGCTAATCGGCTGCTTGGTATAACAAAATATACCTCTCCCAACATAATCTAAAAGTTGAGCATATTTTGTCGCCACGGATTCACGGATAAAAAAAGTCGTATGTGGCGATCTTCATCTTTAAACCTTTCAACCTTTCAACCATTAAACCATTAAACGGCTAATCCGTGTATCCGTGGCAATATAAAGCATCGAATCATAGTTAACTTAACACTAGTTTGATTCGCCCTCCCGATCCTTCGCTTCGCTCTGGACTATCGGGACACCTCCCGATGGCTATCGGGACACCATTCACACCACATCCACATCCGGCACCACGGTCACTCCCCTGTATCTTTTTTCACTATGAAGCATTGCGACCTGCTCCAGCAAATCCCTCTTACATTGAACGATCAGTTTGCTGTCCCGGGGCAGTTTCAGCAGGAGTTCGACCAGGTACTGGTTGCGGATTCGGTTGATCACCGGCTCAGCCGGTCCAACCAGGTAATTGCCGTATTCATTCTTTAACGCATTGGCATAATGATAAGCCGCGGACTCAACGATCTCCTTTAGCTTGTGCTTAAATGTGAGTTGTATCAGCCGCGAAAACGGCGGATAAGAAAATTGTTTGCGTTTGACAAGCTCTTCTTCAAACATTCCTTTGTAGTTATGCTGCTGCACAAATTGCAAAATAGGGTGCGAAGGGTTCATGGTCTGTACCAGTACTTTTCCTGCTTCTTTTCGCCCCGCTCTCCCACTCACCTGTTCCATCAATTGAAATGCCCGTTCATTCACCCTGAATTCAGCAAAGCTGAGTAATCCATCCGCATCCAATATGCCTACAAGATCAACGGTGTCGAAGTCCAGGCCTTTTACTACCATTTGTGTACCGACAAGTATTTCAATCCGCTTTTGCTCGAATTGCTGGATCAATGCATCATGAGCATTTTTTCCCTTTACACTGTCAACATCCATCCTCGCTATCTTCGCTTCAGGAAAAATTTCCTGCAACTGCTCTTCAATTTTTTCTGTTCCAAAATTCCGCTGCATAAAATCGTGGTTGCCACAGGCAGGACAGATCTGAACTACGGGATACGTAGTGCCGCAGTAATGACAAACCAGTTTGTTTGTAAACTTGTGGTAGGTCAATGAGACATCGCAATACTTACACTGGGGTATCCACCCACACACATTACAAACCTGGTAGGGTGCATATCCCCGCCGGTTCTGGAAAAGAATTACCTGCCGGTGACGGTCAATTACTTTTTTTATCTCGTCGATCAGTGGCGGCGAAAGGATAATTTTTGTCCTGTCCTTTCTCTCGATCGTTCGAAGATCAACGAATTCAATGGCAGGCAGGTGAACATCACCATAACGTTGCATCAATTCAACCAGGCCATATTTTCCACTGACGGCATTGCTATAAGTTTCCAACGAGGGAGTGGCACTTCCCAGCAACACATTGACATTAAACAACGACGCAAAATAAATACCTGCATCTCTCCCATTGTATCTCGGAGCCGGGTCATACTGCTTGAAAGATGAATCATGTTCTTCATCGCAAATAACCAGCCCAAGGTCAGTAAAAGGGAGAAAGACAGAAGATCTTGCTCCTAATACGATCTTCATCTCGCCATTTTTGACCTTGTTCCATATTTCCACTCTTTCGTTTTGTGTAAACCTGGAATGATAAATGCCGATATATCCCCCAAAATGTTTCTGCAGCCGGCGGATGATCTGCGAGGTCAGTGCAATCTCAGGCAGAAGGTACAATACCTGTTTTCCCTGGCGTATGACCTCCTCGATCAATTTGACATAGATAAGCGTTTTACCGCTGGATGTCACCCCGTGGAGCAGGCAAACCTGTTTGGAGCCGAATGATTCTTTTATCGTGGCATACGCGGTTTGCTGCGCGGCTGTCAGTTCAAAATCTATTTTGATATCGCGGGGCAGGTATTTGAGGCGATCGATATCCCTCTTTTCTATCCACAGAATCTTTTTATCTACCAGTCCTTTCAACTGGGCATCCGATGCACCTGATTTCTTTAATAGTTCTGTTTTTGTCACTTCACCTTCTGTTTTTACCAGATGCAGGTAACTCAGCAAAAGTTCCATTTGCTTTTCCGCCCGCTGGAGTTTCCTGTCCTCATTCAGGAGCCTGGACAACTCATCCTCGTTGTCGTATTGCGGGTTCAGCAACACATAGCTTTCTTTTCTTGGGGAATATCTTTGCTTCAGCGCTTCCCATACATAGCAAACTTTTTTAGAGATCAGCCTGCTGATTACAGGGTATACGTGCGATGAATCCAGTATTTGCTGTACTTCAGTCAGCTTTAGTTCCTTTTTTATCAGCAATGCTTCCGCGACCAGGAACTCATCGTGATCCAACACTGAAAACTCGTCTCCGTATTCCTCGTTATAGACAACTATCGTCTCGCTCGATAGTTTGAAATGCGAGGGCAGTGCAGCTGCCATCACCTCTCCTTCCGAACACATGTAGTAGGATGCCATCCACTCCCAGAGTGCCAGTTGCTGCCCGAAGACGACGGGATCTACATCCAGGACGTTCAATATATCTTTTGGTTCAAAAAATTCCGGCTTCTCTTCATGCAGTCGTTTCACAATGCCCGCATACTTTTTGTTTTTTCCAAGGTTCACTTCCACGCGGCAGCCCACATGCACAGTATCCTGCAATGCTTCCGGCACCGACCACGTGTAGTTCTTTGGAAGAGCGAGAGGTATTATTATTTCGGCGTACAATTGATTTTTATTTAAGAACCAAAAAGCAAGAACCAAGAACCATCCCGATAGCTATCGGGAAAATTCGAAGTTAAAAGCACCAAATTCAAAAAACGATTGGCGCCTTTAGAATTTCATGGCATCTAGCATCCAATATCCAGCATCCGTTGCTAGTTAATTGCAATGACGTTTTCGAATTCTCAGCATCCAGTTGCTTCGCTTCGCTCGCAATGACGTCCAGCATCCAGCATCAAGTCTCACCAATAATCCATCCAGCCCCATATTTTTCCAATTTATCTTTCATATTAACAAACACTTTCTCCTTAAGTTTGCCCGCATCCTTCAAAGTCAACCCATCCACCGGTATTTCATCGAGATAAACGATCCGGCAACGACCGGGGTTTAGTGAAAAAACAGATTTATAGTTCATCCGACTGTATGCATCCATTACCAGCACCGGTTTGATGGGGGTACCTGTTTCAAGGGCGATACGGAATGCCCCATCATAAAATTCTTTCAGGGGTTTATTTGTCAAATTAAAGGTCCCTTCGGGGAAAACCAGGATCGAAATTCCTTTCCGCAAGATCGATTTCAAGATCTGCACGCTACGAAAACGGTTCTCAGCACTGCTCCTGTCAACCGTGACGATCGCCTTCCTGTAAATAAACCCAAATACCGGCACTTTCGCCATTTCCACTTTTCCAAGCGGCCTTACGGGTTGACGATAAACTTTGGGAATGATGGCAGCATCGAGATAAGAAATATGGTTGCTTACAAAAATATAAGCCTTTCTTTTATCGTGGGGAGCATCATAGATCCTTCTGAAATAGATGAACACCAGGAAAAACCAGCTATCCGCCCAAAACCGGCAAAGCCGCATGATCATGTTTCCCCCGCGGATACGGCCGAAGAAACTGGCGATGATGACAAAAGGAAAAATGAGCAGCATGATCCCAACGAAAAGAGCAAATGCGTAGATACAATATATCCACTGAAAAGGTTTCAGCAACAGCCGCATCAATTCCTGTTTTTTTGAGGTGAGCCTGGTGCATCATTATCATCGCCGGGGCAGTGACAGCTCCAATCAGTATCCAGGTCGATCACGGTGACGATTTTTGTTTTGTGGTCACACTGGCCAAAAACAATCCTCACCCGCTGGTCATCCTTTGTCACGCCTTCCAGCGCATACGCAGGACAGGGGTTGGCGTGTACATTCGATTTGCTATAATTGATCCTTCCCTCCCGCATGATCTCTTCCACCTCGGCTTGCGATATATGCCGGCATTCCATCCGGCATTTGGCATGTTC
>DASSFT010000753.1:0-5305 GCA_035694045.1 Chitinophagaceae bacterium | reverse complement strand
GGCAACGGCCATGGGCGCCGCCCTGGTGTTACATGATAAATGGAATCCCTCGCCGGTCCCTTCCGGGCTTGTTTCCTTGCAAAGGTGTAAGGCAACTGATGGAATCAATACAGTCGCCTAATTTGGTTCTTGAGATTTAGTTCTGGGGCCGTCAGAAAAAAAGCTCCAAGAAGCCAAGAACCAAATAAGTTCCAAATTACAAAACTCAAATCGAGGAATCGGAGGCTTCTGTTTGAATATTTGGATTTATAATTTCTTTGGTTCTTGGCTTCTTGGTTCTTGTTATTTTTTCAATTGATACACCTCGCTTCCCGCCAATAAGAAACAACCCAGGCCATAATCTTCAAAATCGGGGTAATGATCATAGGCGACGGGTTGACCGTCTTTTGGCTCCTTACCTGTTCCCTGCACGTATCCCAGTGCACCATCTGGATGAACACACTCTTTAACTAAAGCAGCCCAGGCCTTTTGTACTGTGGGTAAATATGTGTTGCGATCGATGATATTGTTGTTGATGCCCCAGGCCATACCGTATACGAATAGGGCTGTTCCCGAAAGTTCTTTGCCACCAAAATGCCCGGGGTCATGCAGGCTCACGTTCCAGAAACCATCTTCCCGTTGGAGGGGAAGCAGGGCAGCCAGCATGTTTTTGTAGTCTTGCAAGTATTCATCAAAGTGTGGATCGGATTTAGGCAGGGCAGACAGAGTTCTCACCAGTGCAGCTACGATCCAGCCATTACCACGGCTCCAATAACAATTTTTCCCATTGGGCTCTTTATACGGCGGAACAAAATCCTTATCCCTCCACCATAGTTTATCATCTGAATTAAAAAGACCGTTCCCTCCATGCTTGTATTTCGTGAAGGCATACATTTCATACATCCTCCGGAAATAGCTGGTATCCTTATATAAATTGCCAAGCTTGACAAACACCGGCATGGCCATCTGCAAAGCATCTATCCAGTTCCAGTCATCTACTTTACCCGTGACCATCATTGAATCAACAGAGGCTTTAATATCCCTGATCCGTTCGGGCTGTTGCTTGTTATCGAGCAGGTAAAGATCTATATATGTCTGGCCGCAGCATTGATTGTCCGCATTTCTTGTTTTCACGCCGCCTCGCAATCCCCAATTATGCTTTTGACCCCATTGTACCGCGTAATCATAATATTCCTGCTTTTTGTCAAGGTTGTAAAGCGCCATTAAACCTTCATAGTACACAGCCCGCGTCCAGATATTGCTGGGTCTTTCTATGTTTGTAAAGATCGGTTTTCCAGCGTCCGGCCATTTGTCCATAAAATACTTATTGGTCAGCCGCATCACAGATAATACTTCGTCTTTTCCGGGACCTTTCTGCGCTTTTTTAGAAGAAGTGCAGCCGCTGATGACAGCAACGATTGCAAAGAGGTAAACCAATTTTGATTTTTTCATGTTGACCCTGCCTCCGGCAGGTAGGTTTTTACTTTTCAAAACATTTTTTTCAATCCTTCCCATCTCAGTTTCCATTTCCCATCTTTCGGTATTCCGGGATTAATTATGTTACTTCCTTCATAACCGGCACACATCATGGCGATCGCAGCCAGCAATCCCCCGTTACCAGGCAGGTAAATAGTCAACCTTTCATCCTGGTAGTTGTGCCCATTATTCAGATAGGTATTTGTTTGCACAGGCATGAGCAAAGCGTCGATAGCCTTATCGGCCATGCCCAATCTTGTGGCTGTCATCGCGGTCATTGGGAAATCCCAGCCCCAGGTATTTTTCCATGTCCAGTTGTTCCAAATCCAGTCGAATGTATTTTTCATGATAGTCGTATCAACCAAAATCGTTTTAGGCATCATCCCAAAGGCTCCGAACACCGATGGGTGGTCCGTTTTGTATTCGGGGTTTGTATAAGAATCAATAGCACTTTCGGCGAACAAATATTTATTATCCTGTACCGGCAAAGTTGAAAGCTTATTCAATACATCATCCCATTTTTTGTTTCGCGGTAACTGCAAACGCTGTCTCCATTTTTGTGCGACAGTTAATGCCCACTGCCAGTACACGAGTTCGTAAGTTGGATTGAATGTTTCTTCTGCTTTGAATCTCTCTTGTGCAGGAATGACGCCTTTGCCCAGGATATATCTCTGTGTTGCGGAATCATAATAGGCATAAGACGCCATAAAATCGGCTGTGGCAAAAACAAGTTTCTTATATTTCTCCAGTGTCTTTGCATCGGGGTGATCCCTGTAAGCCAGTTCCGCAAAATAGATGAAATGAGGCTGCTGCCAGATCAAAAACGCGCCAACCGAAGACGGGCTTTCTTTTCCTTCGTTATCGGTCATCTTTTGCCATCTTACACCTTCGTATCCCTGTCGCCGGGCAATTTTGCCTGCTTCATCAAATACGTTGATATACCAATCCAGGCTTTTTTCAAGGAGTTCAGTTCTTCCCCACAATGCAAAATGAATTCCATGCCACCAATGCATTTCCAAATGTGGTTTTCCATACCAGCTATTGTACGTGAGACCTGTTTCCTGCGGGGGATAATAACCTGCACATTGCACACGCGTCAGGTATTGCGAAAGGATGATCCTTCTTTCGAGTTCAAACGCTCTTTTATCAGTGCTTCCCGAAAAATCGATGGCACCACCACTCTGCCAGAATTTTTCCCAGGCAAGAACATTTGACCGCATTGTTTGATAAAAAAAAGAAGCAGCGTTGGGCTCATTAAATAACGGCTTTTCACCCCGTTTGAATTTTACTCTGAAAAAGAAATCATCCTGTTTACCATCCGGGCTGAAAATAAAACTATGTGATTTCGTTTTAGTAACGGTAGCCTTTCCGCTCCAGGCCCATGAAGTATAGTAATAAAAACCGTCCAGCTCATGTGTTATTTTAGCCTCGGTGGGAGAAGAGATGGTGATTCCGGATTTGTGCCTTTCATCGAACGATCTGTTAATCCCAACATCCTTCCAATCACCGGTTGGATACGAGAATTGTAAACGTATTCTTAGGCGACCTGCCTTGATGAGAGAAGATCTTACATGAACTGCGATTATATCCTGATTGTAATCACATATCGTGGATACAATAATGGCCACACCTTCAACTGAAAACCGGCTTTTAATTTCACCAGTCCACATATTAAGCCGCTGGTGGATGTCATCGATATCATTTATCGTGACAGCAGAGCCGTCTTTCTTTATGATATCAAACCCAATATTGCCTAATTGCAACCGGTGAGGGTTTTGCCGGAACCAGTTTACCGCGTCTGCATTTCTTTGCGGTTCCTTGAGCTGAACAGAGTAACTGACATTTCTGCCATTTAGCTTGTATTCTTTCAAAGTTTCCTCAAAAGAATAATTTTCCTTATTCGGAAAACTATGCCATCCCCATTCGCTCTCTGTTCCCAACGGAACTCCTTTTGCATAATGTTCAGGAAAAGATTGCAAACCTGTAGCGTCGACAGTAAAAGCAAAACGACCGTTGCCCACCGTTAGAGAAGAAAGAGAATCAAAGCTCGTATTGACGACAGTATGTCTTTCTACCAGCTTTTTCCGGTCAATACGCTGTGCCTTGATGGCTTGCAAACAAAGCAGGAAACAGGGGAGAAGAAAAAAGTTCTTTAGCTGATTCACCGGAGATAATTCTTCAATTTACATTTTTTAAGATCCTTTATCCCTTCAACCACTTTCCATGCATTCAATTCCGCACCTTCTTTATTGGTATGTGTATGGTCCGCCGGGAAAAACCCATTCACCTTTGCGGTATCCATTTGTTCATAAACTACAGCGATCCGGTCGTTCAGATCAATAAAATAAGATCCGGATTCATCGGCTACCTGTCTTGCCCATCCCGTATATTCTGTGCGGCTGATCTTCCCATCCTTCCAGTTGTCTCTCGGCACGGGCGAGCAAACGATAGGGATAGCGCCCTTTGCTTTTGCCTCATTGACAAATTTCCGCATGTACCATCCGTAGCTATGCACCACTTCTTTTATTTTCCGAATTGGATTGTATATCTCCACGCTGTCCATTCCAACACCTTTGATAGTTCCCCTGGCTCTAGCGGTATCGTCAAGGGGGCTGGCATCGTTGTGGCCAAATTGCATGATGACAAAATCGCCCTCGCGTAAGGTCTCCAGTATCTTATCCCATCTTCCATCTGTTATAAATGTGCGGCTGCTCCTCCCACCAATGGCAAGATTGCGGACACTGATCTTTGACGTATCAAAATAAACATCGATGACGCTTCCCCAGCCCCATTGATTATTTTTCCCACTGCCATCTCCGTTCCTTACCGTGGAATCGCCAATGATATACAACACTGGCTTTTCTTCTTTCAACAGGGTAAAAGAGAAACCGGCAACTACTATCATTGCCAACAACAGGTATCGTGTCGTTTTATTTAGCATTGTTTTTTATGCTTTTAATGATTTGAATGTTAGGTTTGACTGGCATTTGCATCCCGGGTCCTATGTAAAAACTGGTATGTGGCGGTTGATTGTAAGCTGTATTTTGCCAGGCAATGCTAAGCCTGTACTGGGGATTATGCATCAATGTAGGCAACTTAACGCTGGTGGGAATGGTGGTGGTAAATATCCTCAACTCTTTGCTATCGGAGGTCCTGCAAATTATCTCTTCTCTCCAGTCGCCAAAAAGATCGGCGCTAAGGCAAGGGTTGCTTTTTGTACCGTTGTTGCTTACACAATCAAAATTTTTACCGTTGAATAGTTCTTTCATTGAACTGCTGGTATATTCCCATTTGCTAATAGTGACTCCATTTAGTATCTCGCTCAACTCATCACCATCCCAATAAATTCCCATATTGCAGGGTGGGGTGGTATCGGCTATTTTATTCCCCTTACAATCGAATAAACCGGTGATACCAGCTCCGGCCACCCAGCATTCAAAACCGGGATAACGCGGGTCGATATCCAATGCACAGGCTCTTCCCGGTCCTTCGCCGTCGTTACCGGCCTTGATGGAGGGTTTCTTCCAGATAACTTCACCGGTTCGCGCGTCCCGGAAATTGGCTCCTGCATCATCAAATCGCTCCTGCGTACTGAATACTTCCAGTCCCGGTCTCGAAGGATCAAGATCGCTGACGTGCATGGCGTCGGCATGACCGATGCCTGTTGTATATAAACCTTTCCCATTGTCGTCAATCGTCATTTGTCCATATACGATCTCATCCTTGCCATCATTGTCCACATCAGCCACACTTAGATTATGATTGCCCTGGCCAGCATAGGCTTTATTGCCTTCATCATTGGAGTCAAAAACCCAGCGCTTGACAAGCTTTTTCTCTTTAAGGTCCCAGG
>DASSFT010000752.1:0-6328 GCA_035694045.1 Chitinophagaceae bacterium | reverse complement strand
CGGTATTGTGCAAAAGTGAATCGGAGACGATGGTATAAGCAGGATCCTTCAGTACTACATTTTTTTTAAAATAAACGTCCTTGATATCCGAATAATACCAGCCTTCCTGGCTTGTCAGTACTGTATTCTTGTTTTTGACGGTGCCACCATGTTTATAGATACCGAGGTTGGTATTCATATCATATTCCAGGTCGGGAGTGGTAAGTGTCCCGTGACCATCGGTGAGCCTGACATTGCCATCCAGGTAGGCCAGTTTTGGCTTCATCAGGTACTGCAGGTGATTGGCATAAATGTTTGTCGTATCAGAATCATTGATATGAACTTTTCCCCAGGCCTCGAAAAGGTTGGTGTTATGATTGATCACGCAGCTGTCGCAATAAAAAAAGGTCTTTCCCTGTTTCAACTTCACGTCGCCGGCGATGATTGTAAGCTTCGTTGTATCATTGATGGTTTTAAAGGTAAGCCGCTTCGTAGCGCTGAGGATCTCTACCTCCTGGAGGCTATCCCCTGGCTGGTTCTGTGCAAAAAGATCGGCTGGCCCTGCAGCCAGAACGAAAAGCAAAACAAGAGCAAGGAATTTCAGATAATATCGCATTGGCTTCACTATGGGAGCGTATCTTTTTTCGAGGGCGAAGTTAGTGCGCCACCTTTATCCTTTTTCCCAAAGATGGACAAATTAACGTAGCGTTTGGGGTGTGCACGAAGGTCATCCATCAATATCTCCGCGCTCAATAAAACATCATTTAATTTATTGTATAGCTTTTTGTCATTGATCAGGGCACCTAATGTACCGTCTTTACTCGATAGCTTGGCCACGGTTCTCTTGAGTTCTGATATGGCGCTTTCCAGCGTATCCATAGTTTGCTGCATATTAAGCCTGGCGAGCTTTTCTGAAAATTGCTTCGCATTATTGATCGTTGCCGTTATGCTATCGTTATTCTTCCGGAGATTCTCCGAAACCGAGTTTGCATTGCGTAATGTAGCGGCCAGTGTGCTTTTTTCGGGATCCAGTAGTTTATTGAGTGAATTGGTAACAGAAGCCAGGTTGGCAATCGCCTGCTGTAGGTTTCCTTTGGTATTACCGTCTAAAAGCTTGTTCAGGTTACTAAAAACAATTTTTAATGAATCGAGAGATACACGCACATTGGCCAGGGTTGATCCAGCCTGCGAAGGCAAATCGCCGAAGATTCCCGGATCTTCCCTCGTTTTCAGGAAATCGCCGTCTTTCAGGAACACGTTCGATTCGTGTTTTTCAATCGTAATCGCTGAGGTCCCCAGCAGCCCCGCTGAAATATAGGCAATGGAGTTGTCGGGTATCTGCACATCTTCTGTTATGCTGATCGTGACTTTGATGCTGTCCACGTTTTTATTAGTTGGCTCGAATGCATATACAGTCCCAATCGTATAGCCGTTGATCTTTACTTCATTTGATTTTGCCAGCGACCCCAATTTGCTGAATACTGCGTAGATCTTTGTGGTCTTGTTGAAGACGTCTTTCCCTTTGAGGAAGTTAAAACCGATAATCAATATTGCGAGAGCGCCGACTGTGAGCAAACCTACCTTGGTTTCATTGTTGATCTTCATGCGGTCTTTTGTTGGTTAATGGGTTTTATCCCGCCAAATTAGCCAATTATTTTCAAAGCGATAAATGAAGGTTGTGCTCTCTGCGTCCTGGCAGCCTGGTTGCCCACAGAGGACCACGGAGAATACGCAGAGATGATATTAATGAAACCTCTGTGGTCCTCCGTGCCTCCTCTGAGGCTCTCTGTGGCCTTTATGCCACAAAGAAAAAGGATGAACCATAAGATTCATCCTTCTTCACTATGTTGTCTTAATTTTCTTATTGTGTTCCGATAGTTTTGGATTCAAGCCGCTCTTTATAAGTCCGGAAAGCATTGACCAGGTTTTCGACTATTTCCTGCTGGCCCCTGTCACTATTAATATATCTTTCTTCCTCTGGATTGGAAACGAAGCCAATCTCTACAAGGATACTCGGCATGCCTGTAGCCTGCAAAACCCAGATACCCTTGTCATTTCTTTGCTTTACACCGCCGCGGTATGTTCTTCCCTGTGCCTGGAAACCTTTTTCTACAATGTCAGCAAGGTTCAGGCTCTTCCTGAAATATTGCTGGGCATAGATCAGCATTCTTGCCTTTTCTAATGGATCAGAAGGATCCGGCAACTCAATATTGCTGCCGGCTTCAGTATCGGTTGAATCTATTTCACCATAATACTCGGTACGATTAACAGAGTTGATCTTCGCATCATTTTTATTTACGGCCCAGATATAGGTTTCGGTACCGTTGGCTGGATTGGGTGTCGTCCAATGGCGGTACTGCGGAACCTTTTTAGTGACCTTGCGTCTTTTCTTGCCTTTGCCCACGGTGACTGTCGCTTTTTTATAACCGATCAGCTCGCGGTGATGTATATCGGGCGCCGCATTACAATGTACGGCGATAAAAAGATCACCATTGGATGAATTGGCCAGGTCGGCACGGTATCTCAAACCCTGGTCCTTCGTGGGTTTGTTGCCAGGCATCACGTCTGTTGTTCTTGTGTAAATGATCTTGAGATCGGGGAATTCCTGTTCCAAAGCCTTACCAAATTTCAGGGAAACGGCGAGGGCTACATCGGCTTCATTGGAAAAATTACCTCTGGCCCCGGGATCAATACCACCATGACCGGGATCAATGATCAATGTTTTGATGGTAGCTTTCGGTTGCGGCGTTTTGTTTTTGTCCGCGAACGACAAAAGGAAGATCGAGAAGGTGAATGCACTGATTAAAACTAAGGCTCGGCTCGTCATTGTTTTTTCGTTTTTAACCATTTAAGGCTTAATCTTCACATATTGTTTAGGGTTGAAAGATTTACTTTTGCTGCAACCGTATGAAGCAACTGCACAAATTTAGCTCAAAATATTTTTTTGGCACACTCCTGACTGTTGCAATGCTCTGCACATTAACGTTTACAACGGCAGCGCAGCGTACGCCCAACAAACTTTTAACAAGACCTTTATCATTAAAAGATACCGTACCACCGAAAAAGGATACCATACCTCCCAAAAAAGACAGCACCGACCGTATTACCATCATTTCATCAGACACCAGCCTGCTTTCACAGGACTCATTGGGCTTGTCTACTGATTCATTGAAGCGCCAGAAGACCGATACTTTTTCGCTGAAACTATCAAAGGATACGCTGGACGCGCCTGTAAAATACGAAGCCGCAGATTCTGCGGTGGTACTGATACAAGAAAAGAAAATTATTTTATACGGCAAAACAAAAACGGAATATAAAGACATAACGCTTACGGCCCCGAAGGTAGAGATCGATCAGCAGACGCAGGTACTCACGGCCACCAATCGCAAGGATAGTTTGGGCATAGTAAGGGAAGAGGCGAATTTCAGGCAGGGTGAAAATTCTTTTTACAGTGACATTATCCGGTACAATTTCAAAACACAAAAGGGGCTGACCACAAACACGTACAGCCTGCAGGGAGAAATAAATGTCGGCGCGGTGCTTACAAAAAAAGTAAGCGAGAATGTAACGTATATGAAGGAAGCCCGGATCACCACCTGCATGTATGACGATCCTCATTTTGATATCAAGACCAACAAATTGAAAATGATCAACCGCAAGCTTGCGGTGTCGGGACCGGCACATATGGAATTCGAAGGGGTACCCATACCTATATACCTTCCATTTGGTTTTTATCCCCTGAACCAGGGCCGACACTCAGGCCTGCTGCCCCCGCAATTTGCCACTAATGAGCAATACGGTCTTGGCCTGGAAGGGCTCGGGTATTACAAGGTGATGAATGATTACTGGGATACAAAAGTGTATGGGAATGTTTATTCCTATGGCGGGTGGTCGGCCAATATCAATCCCACCTACCGCAAACGCTATAAATATGCCGGCGCTCTCAATTTCGGGTTGCAACATACTAAAATTAACTTCAAAGGCGACCCGGACTACGTGGCTAACAACAGCTATACATTGACCTGGAACCACAGTGCAGACAGCCGTGCAAGACCCGGGACTTCTTTTTCCGCTAATGTGAATGTGAGCTCGACGCAGTATAATAAATATGTCTCCAATAATCCTCAGCTCAACTATACTGCACTCGTCGGATCTTCGATCACTTATTCGAAGACCTGGCAGAACAAACCCTATAATCTTACTCTCAGCGCCAGCCACAACCAGAACAACCTGACCCGGCAGGTAAATGTCAACCTGCCCGATATGGGTTTTACGGTTGCTACGATCTATCCTTTTGAAAGAAAGGAACTGATAGGAGAGAAAAGATGGTATGAACAGCTCGGCGTTGCCTACAATGGTACATTCAGGAACCAGTTTTCTTTTTATGACTCTGCTTTCAGCTTCCGGCAACTCATAGATACATTGCAATGGGGAGCGCAACATAATTTCCCGATATCGTTGTCCCTGCCACCGATCCTGGGTGGGGCCGTGATGGTGTCCCCCGGCATATCGTATTCACAGGTCTGGATCAACCAGAAATTCCGCCGTAGCTGGAATGCTGCAAAGGGAAAAGTAGATACAACGGTCACCAAGGGTTTTTACATGGATCACCAGGCCTCGTTTAGTTTAAGCTTCAGCACGGCAGTTTTTGGTAAATATGAATTCAAGAACTCGAGGATCATTGCCATTCGCCATGTCATGCGCCCCTCGCTAAGCGTGAGCTACCAGCCGGATCTTTCAAGTCATCATTTTTACAGGACGCAGGTTGACACCAGTAAAACATTTGCTACGTTTTCGGAATTTGAAGGTGCCTTATATCCCGGTTTTGGCGGAGGGAAATTTGGGGGTTTAAGTTTCCAGCTGGATAATAATCTCGAGATGAAGAAACGGCCGAAAAAGAATAAGGAAATTTCCGGGGTTGTTGATTCAACCAGTATTGATTCCACGGGTCAGAATCCCGATGAAGAGATCCCACGCATAAAATTGATCGATGGATATGGATTAAATACCAGCTATAATTTTTTTGCCGATAGTCTCAAGTTAGCTCCCATACAATTTTATTTGCGAACCAACCTCTTTAATAAAATAAATATCACCGCTGCAGCCACACTGGATCCTTATGAAGTCAATTCGCTGGGACAGGATATCGACGAATATTCATTGAGCCATGGAAGTATCGGGCGCATCAGTACGGCGAACGTTTCGATCTCGTCGACATTTGAAAGCAAGCCAAAAGATGAAAAGAAGGAACAACAGAAGCAGCAACAGATGCAGAACCTGCGCAATGATCCGGCTTTATTGGCCGACCAGCAGCGATTGCTGGATTATATGCGGGAAAACCCGGCGCAGTTCGTCGATTTCAATATTCCGTGGTCAGTCAGTATCGGGTACACCTTATATTTTTCTCAGGTCATTCGTCCTGACTACAGTGGGTTTGACAAAAAATTTACCTCCAGCGCCAATCTCAGCGGCAGTTTTAACCTGACCCCGAAATGGAATTTCAGTATGAATACTTTCTATGATTTCAATACAATGAAGATCCAGACTTTCACTATGTCCATTTCACGGGACATGCATTGCTGGCAACTATCCATTAATGTGAACCCGACGCCTCCCTATAAATTTTTCAGCTTTACGATCAGCCCGAAATCGGGACTGTTGCAGGATTTGAAGATCAACCGGTCAAGATCTTTCTATACCGGCTATTGATTTTTCACGTAATAGTCCCGCATTATAAAAAATACTTTTTCTTTCAATTCATCCAGGCTCAATGAACCCGGGACAACCGGTTCAAGGAAATGCATTTTTATTGTTACCGGCCAGAGGAAGAAGGTTTTGTTGATCGGCAGCACTTTTGCGGTATTAAAGATCACTACTGGCAAAATAGGTTTGCCGGCATCTATCGCCAACCTAAAGGCGCCGTTATGAAATCGCTGCAGGGGTTCATTGGTTTTATTCCGCGTGCCTTCCGGGTAAATACACATATCGAGTCCCATATCCAGCACTTCTTTCATCTTCACATAACTGGCCTTACGGCTTTCCTCGCTTTTCCGGTCAACCAGCACGCTGCCTGTTCTATAGATCAATCCGAACAGCGGGATCTTTGACATTTCGATCTTTGCAATTGTCTTATTGGCGCCGGGAATAAAGGGTGTCGTCAGTGGTACATCCATCATAGAATTGTGGTTGCAAACGACCACATAGTTTTCGTTGGCCTTAAAATTCTCCTTGCCCTTGATCCGTATGCGAATGCCCGAAAGGAAAAAGAAGGTCCGCATCCATACCCTGGATACTTTCTGGAAGATGATGGTACGCCGCGGTTCTTTTTGCAAGCTGGCTATCCATATTG
>DASSFT010000751.1:0-5307 GCA_035694045.1 Chitinophagaceae bacterium | reverse complement strand
CCGCCAGTTAAATGACCGTATCAGTTATGCCGGCCAGTTTATTGACCGGCTTCGCGAGGAAGTAGGTCATGTAATCGTAGGTCAGAGCCATATGCTTGACCGCCTCCTAATCGGTCTATTAAGCAATGGCCACGTTTTACTGGAAGGAGTTCCGGGTCTTGCAAAAACTCTCACTATTAAATCGCTCGCACAGGCCATTCATGCCCGGTTTAGCCGTATTCAATTTACACCTGACCTGTTGCCCGCCGACGTCATCGGGACGATGATCTATAACCAGCAACGTAATGAGTTTGTTGTTCGCAAGGGACCCATTTTTGCCAATTTTATTTTGGCCGATGAAATAAACCGGGCTCCCGCAAAGGTGCAATCCGCATTGCTGGAAGCGATGCAGGAAAGACAGGTTACAATCGGGGATACCACCTATAAACTCGAAGAGCCGTTCCTGGTGCTGGCTACTCAAAACCCATTGGAACAGGAAGGGACCTACCCGTTACCGGAAGCGCAGGTAGATCGCTTTATCATGAAAGTGGTAGTGAAATACCCGACCATGCGCGAGGAGCAGATGATCATCCGGCAAAATGTATTGGGGTCGAACTCTCCTTCAGTCAAGCCCGTTGTTTCTGCGCAGGAAGTATCAAACGCCAAAGATCTCGTGAAGCAGATATACATGGATGAAAAGATCGAACAGTATATTCTCGATATCGTTTTTGCGACCAGGAATCCTGAAAAATATAAGCTGGAAAAAATAAAGCCATTGATCTCTTACGGCGCATCCCCGAGAGGAAGCATCAATCTTGCCCTGGCCGCCAAAGCGCAGGCATTTTTGAATAAGCGGGGATTTGTCATTCCCGAAGACGTGAGAAGTATTTGCAATGACGTGCTGCGGCATCGCATAGGATTGACTTATGAGGCTGAGGCGGAAAATATAAATGTGGAGGGAGTAATTGAGGAGGTTTTAAATCAGATCAATGTTCCATAAGAACCAAGAACCAAGACTCAGGAACCATCCCGATAGCTATCGGGAAAATTCGAAATTTTAAATCTGAAGGTCGAAAAAAGATCATTCCAATTATTCGGGATTTTGGTTCTTGAGGTGTTATTTTTTGAATCATCATGTTGACTACTTCTGAAATAATAAAAAAAGTCCGCTTACTTGAAATTAAGAGTAAGAAGCTGACCAGTGATCTTTTCACCGGTGAGTATCATAGCGCCTTCAAAGGGAAAGGCATGTCGTTTAAGGAAGTGAGAGAATATGCTGCAGGTGACGACATCCGTTTTATTGACTGGAATGTATCGGCAAGATTTGGTCATCCCTTTAGCAAGGTCTTTGAAGAGGAAAGGGAATTAACCGTGATGCTGCTTGTAGATATCAGCGGTAGTTCCTTATTTGGGACGGTATATGCCCGGAAAAGAGACCTGATCACCGAGATAGCGGCCGTACTAAGTTTTTCGGCAGTGAATAACGGGGATAAGATCGGGGTGATCTTTTACAGTGATAAAGTGGAAGCCTATATTCCTCCCAAAAAAGGGAGACAGCATGCGTTGTATATCGTTCGTGAATTATTGAGCAAGGAACCCAAAGGAAAGGGCACACAGGTGAGCACCGCACTTCGCTTTTTTAATAATTCCACAAGACAAAAAAGCATCGCTTTTATCCTGAGCGATTTCCTGGACGCTAACTACGAGCCGGCATTACGCGTAGCAGCCAAAAAGCATGATGTGATCGGCCTCAAGATTTATGATAAAATGGACATGCAATTACCGGATGCAGGCTTGTTGCAGGTACAGGACGCAGAAACCGGGAATACAAAATGGATTGACAGCGGAAGTGAATTTGTCCGTAACCAGTATCAACAGGAATTTTTTCGTGTAACCGAATATAGTACCCAGGCATTTAAAAAAGCAGGAAGCGAACTGCTCCATTTACGTACCGATGAGGATTATGTAAAAGTGCTGCAGAAATTCTTTATCAGCCGGAACCGTTGATTACTCTATTGAATGACTACTAATGTTTTTTATAAGGCTGCTATCTTTTTCCTCCTGCTGCATGCGGTCACAACTGCGTTTGCTCAAAATAAAACCACGGTAAAAGCATCAGTCGATAAAAACAGGATCTTTATTGGAGAACGGATACAGCTTACCCTGGAAGCGGACATTCCCGAAAATGAACCGATCCGTTTTTTTATTATCGATACCAGTTCGCATTTTGAAATGGATAAGCAGAAGATAGATACTACAAATACAAGTGAGGGAACATTACTTAAGCAAGTCATCCATATCACCAGTTTTGACTCGGGCCATTGGGTCATACCCTCCCTGGTGCTTGGAGAAAACCTGGCCACAGATACGATCCCGGTAGATGTCTCTTTCTCTCCAATGGATTCGACACAATCCTATCATGATATAAAAGATATCATCGACATCAAACCGGCGGAAGAAAAAAAGAAATGGTGGTTGTGGTATGCAATTGGCGGCAGCGCATTGTTGCTTGGCCTGATAGTTTTTTTACTGCTCAGGAAAAAGAAACCAGCTGTGTCGGTTGCTGCTCCTCCTGTCAATCCTTATGATGAGGCTTTGCGACAGCTGGAGAAATTGCAAAAAGAAAAAACGGACCAGAAGCAGTTCTACTCCCGCCTGGTGGATATTTTCCGGTTATATGTTTACAGGAAAAAAGATATTCACTCAATGCAAAAGACAACAGATGACCTGGTGGTCCAGTTGAAGAGTCTGTCAATTGACCGGGAGCAATTTGAAAAACTCTCGCAATCATTGCGCCTGAGCGATTTTGTAAAATTTGCAAGGTATGTGCCGTCTGCGGATGATGACAGGAGTACGTTTGAGACGATTAAAAACACAATTGTTGCGATAGAAAAAATAATAGAAGCCCCTAAGCTATAGGGTCAGAAACCTATGTTGTACGATTGGATAAAAGAAATTGAGTTTACACAGCCACTGGTTTTTTTCCAGTTTGCATGGATACCCGTGCTCACCTGGTGGTACATAAAACGGTACGACAAAAAACAGGCAACGATCAAGGTTTCCACGACTAATTCATTTACCGTTTCATCGGCCAAAAACTCGTTGCGGCACCTGCCGTTCATTTTGCGAATGCTGGCTGTTAGCTGCCTGATCCTGGCTTTGGCCAGGCCTCAAAAAAGGAATAACCAGGAGCAAACTCAGGGCGAAGGAATCGATATCATTTTATGCATGGACATAAGTGGCAGTATGGGTGCAAGGGATATACCGCCGTCACGGCTCGAAGTTTCCAAGGAAGTAGCGGAACAATTTGTCCTCAGCCGGCCTGTTGACCGGATAGGGATAGTGATTTTTTCCGGGGAAGCTTTTTCTCTTGTACCGCTGACGACTGACAAGAATATGCTGGTAAACGAAATCCGCGCACTGCAACCGGCCCGTTATCTTGCTGACGGCACGGTGATCGGTGAAGGGTTGGCCACCGCTGTTGACCGGCTTTCCGAAAGCCAGGCAAAGAGCAAGGTTATTATTGTATTGACTGATGGAAAGGAAGACCCTCCTGAAACAAGATTGATAGACCCATTGACTGCGTTGGAGATCGCAAAATCAAAAGGAGTAAAAGTATATACCATTGGGATGGGAGCTGCGCCTTCTGCAATAGTAGAAAGAACTCAAACCAAACCGGGTCAGAGGAACGCTGCCTATGATTTCCTGGATGAAGAATTATTGCGGCGCATTGCCGATGAAACCGGCGGGAAGTATTTCAGGGCAAGGGATAAATCAGCGCTGGAAGGAATCTATAGCCAGATCGACAAGCTGGAAAAATCAAAGGTGGAGGTTATGTCCTATAAGCGTTACCAGGAAAGGTTCCTTCCTTTCCTGCTGGCAGCACTGGCTTTTCTTTTTTTAGAAATCTTGCTCCGGCTGACTGTTCTTAAGAGATTCCCCTAGGAGAGAGAAGAGCGCGAAGCAAGAGAGCGAAGAGCGAGAATTCGGTAACTGCTTACGTCCCGCTCTCGCACTGTTTCTGTTTCTTTTATCGACGGCTGAAAAAACGTTTTGGGTCGCCTGATCCTATTCGTGAAATTCGCAAATAATGAAGGCTGTAGTATATAAATCGACGGGAAGCTGGTATACGGTAAAAGATGCAACCGGCAGGTGGCATGATGCCCGTATGAAAGGAATATTTAAGATCGACGAGATCACCAGCACTAACCCGGTAGCTGTGGGAGATGAAGTGGATATAGAAACGGAGAATGAAACGGAAGGTACAGCTATCATTACAAAAATATTTGACCGTCGCAACTACATCAACCGGCAATCACCCCGGAACAAACACCAGCATCATATAGTAGCTTCCAATCTTGACCAGACAATGCTGGTAGCCACCGTCAGGGAGCCAAGGACATCGCAAGGGTTCATTGACCGTTTTCTTGTTGCCTCTGAAATGTTTCATGTACCAGCGATTGTTGTGTTTAATAAAGCCGATCTGTATAAAAAGAAAGAGCAGGAACAGTTTGACCAGTGGAAGAAAATGTATGAAGAGGTTGGTTATAAAGTGTTTTTAGTGAGCGCCAAAAACAACGAAGGAATAAACGATCTGGAAGCAGAGCTGGCTGACAAAACCACGCTGATAAGCGGGCACAGTGGAGTAGGGAAATCTTCTTTGCTGAATGTGATCCTTCCGGAGCTGGAATTAAGAACTAAGGATATCAGCGGCTGGAGCGGAAAAGGGCAACATACAACCACTTTTGCCGAGATGTTTGACCTGCCTGCGTCTTCGCGCAGCGATGGGGAAGGAGGCCGAATTATTGATACTCCCGGGATGCGCGAATTCGGCCTGGTGGATATCGAAAAGCAGGAAGTTTCCCATTACTTCCCCGAGATGAGAAAAAGATTAAATGATTGCCAGTTTAATAATTGCCTCCACGTAAATGAACCGGGCTGTGCTATCAAGGAAGCTGTGGCCGAAGGCGAGATCTCCGAAGACCGGTATGTAAGCTATGTGAACATTTTAGACTCAGTTGAAGAAAAAAGTTATTGATTTGAGTCCTCTCCATAAAGTCCAAGTGATTTGATGAAACGATGATAGCCGGGCCCGTCGCTGCAGCCGCCATCATGAAATAACCAGGCCTTATTGCCACGCTGAATAAAAAATGTAGTTGTCGTGGTACAAAAAGCGAGGTATGCTTTCGATTTAAAATATTCGAGGAAACCGCTTTGGAATTTTGCTAGTGAGTCGGAGAAGGACTCATCGAAAAACTGTTCTATGTCGTCAGGTCCCTGCCAGGTTGCGGAAAAGAGTACCTTATATCCATTGGCTTCTTTTCTTAT
>DASSFT010000750.1:0-7500 GCA_035694045.1 Chitinophagaceae bacterium | reverse complement strand
CCGCCAGTTCTTTAACTTTTTCCAGTGCTTTTGGAAAGGTGTTTGAAAAATAATCGCCAAAGTCATCGGGAGAATCCATTTCAACCAGTAGAGAGGTTTTTCCATCGTTCTCTTTCAATGTGTAATTTTCCATGGCGCCCGCCCAGGCCTGCACTTTTTCACTGGTTGTGTCTTCAACACCATTCTTTACTTCGCCGAGGTGTTGAAACGACATGTATTCATTCGGCTTGTTTTTCGCTACGCTACTAACCATGCCGTCACCTTCCGGACCGAGGAATAAAACCTTGGAACCCTCTTTCCAGTTATCGGTTTTGGCATAGGACCCTTCGGCAAATGCGCTGGTCCAGGCACGGTAGCTGTCGTCATTCCAGAGTACATCCCATACTTTTTCCCGGGGTGCATTGATCGTGGTGGTGAATTTGAGCTTTTTCATAACCGTTTGTTTAATGTTTCAGAATATTATTGAGCTTTTTTCATATAGAACTCACGCTGTTTGGGAGTAAAATGTTCAATAGCGTAGCGTAACAAAGTCCTGGGCATTGTAGCAGCATGCTTGTCCAGGAATACAATTAATCGTTTTGGTTCCTTAACTCCTGCGAAGCGCAGCATCCATCCGGTAGCTTTATGAACCAGGTCTTCTTTGTCCTTAACCAGTATCTCCGCGATTTCAAATGTGTCGTCGAGGTCTCCCTGCCTTATAAAATAACAGGTACTGAGAATTGATGTTCTTCGTTCCCATATATTTTTTGATTTTGCCAGTTTATATAAACCATTACGCGGTTTATCATATAAATAGCAGCCTGTCATATGCAGGCATCCCAGGTCCACCAGGTCCCAGTTGTTGATCCGGTCGTGGCGTCGCATATATAATTTATAAAATGATTCGAGACGCTCAGGGCTTATCTTTTTATTTCGGGAGGCTTTGTCCATAATGCTGACTGCGCCCGCTCTCACTTCATGGATGGGGTTTTCCAACAATTTTTCAATTTCATCAACAGGCATGTCACCAAACTCTTTCGCCAAAGCGAACAACTGGCCCATCTTTACTCCCATAAATTTGTCACCATATCCATAGTCTCCTTTTTCCGATTTGAAATAACGTTGGATTTTATTCAACTCTTCATCCGATTGCAGGAGTTTTAACCGCTCAATGAATTGTTTAGCGGTCAACTCTTTTGTTGAAGCAGTTTTCTTTTCCTTAGTTGGTTTAATCGATTTGGTCATGGCGGCTGGTTACTTTTTAAATGTGAATCCTTTTTCCTTAAGCTTTTTGCGGAGCAACGGGATGCTTGCCGGTCCCATTCCATGCAGCTTCAAAATTTCTTTTTCCGTTTTTGTGGAAAGCTGCTTCAACGTTTTTATGCCGGCGTTTTCCAGGGCTCTTGTTGCCGGGCCCCCAAGGAAGGCCCCAAACCCACTGTCCTTATTTCGTTCTTTTTCACATACCGGGCATACCGGGCAATCGCTGCTTTTGTAAAATACATGTCCCTGGCTGCAAACTTTCCTGGTCCCTATTGATTTTTTTTTCGTCATTGTTATTTTGCGAGCGCCGCCGCCATTTTATCAAGACATTCATTCATACCTGATCTCGACAGTTCAACTATCTGGGCTGATGTATACCCGTATTCCGTTACAGTCACTTCGGTTTTATTATTACCAAGGTCTTTGAATGTGACAATATGAGGGACATCCTTTGGAATACCGGGTGGCATTCCTATCGAGGCCGGGTCGAGTTTGTTGCCCTCCTTATCCGAAAAGTTCAGGGTGTATTCAATACGTTCCATCGGAATTATCTTGTGATAGCTCCATGTATTATAAATATCCTGCCCGCCGAATTCCTTTGGTGCACGCATACACACAAGGGAAACACCTCCTTCATTAAAAGCCATATTGGCTACAGGGCAGGTGAATCCTTTCGGTCCCCACCATTGTTGTACCCATTCGGATGTGCCCCAGGCTTTCCATACTTTTCCCATCGGCGCATCAAATACGCGGGTGGTTGTCATATTTAAAGTATCGCTTGCCATGTTTGGATTTTGTTGTGTTGATGAATAATAGTAATAGTTAATTGTTTTTGCAGGGATGAAACTTATGATCGCAGAAAACACTGCCGAGATAAGCACGCACATAACCATCGCGTTGAAATAATGTCTCATTTGCTATTTGTTTAATTGCATTGCGAGCATCCTAACGATTGTAGTTAGAACGCAGATTATCATGATGACAAGATAAATTATGATCTGCGACCATCTTAACGATCGTAATAATCCGCGTTCAATAGTTTGAACGCAGATTGTCATGATGACGAGATGAATTATGATCTGTGGCGCACGGGTCAATTTATTTTTGATCGGCTGCTTTCTTTAGATCTGCAATGATGATCTTTTTCATTTTCATCATGGCATCCATCACTCTCTTGGCTTTAGCCTTGTCTTTATCGCCCAGTAGCTCGCCCAGGATCGGGGGAGTGATTTGCCAGGAAAGCCCGAATTTATCCTTCAACCAGCCACACATGCTTTCCTGCCCGCCATTAGCTGTCAGTTTATTCCAGAAATGATCAATTTCTTCCTGGGTTTCGCAGCTTACAAACATGGATATGGCTTCCGTGAACTTAAACTGCGGACCCGCATCGAATGCATGGAACCGAAGGCCATCCAGTTCAAATATGCCCTGCATTACCTGGTCCTTCGGAAACCCGGAACCCTCGGCCCAATGTTTAATACTGATGATCTTTGAATTTTTAAAAACCGAAGTATACAGTTTCATGGCCTCTTCTGCTTTTCCATCAAACCAGAGAAACGGAGTTATCTTTTGCATATCATTTATTTTAACGGTTAATGAAATTACTTTGCATCGAGGAAGGGAGTGATCATCGAAACCAGCCAGTCTTTCTGAAACATCACGGAAATATGCGATGAACCTGGAAATATAGCTAGCTGTGCTTTCGGCGCCGGTCCAAAATCAACCATATAACCGCCACCGCGCAAGCGGAACATTTCGACGGCATGTTCAGGCATTACACCATCACCATCAGCCGAAATGATGAGAGTAGGAGATTTGATGGCTTTTATCTTATCAGCACCGAAATCAAATGTCGTCTTAACAAATTTTACCATTTTATTGATGAACTGTGTCCAGTGACCCGGATCCGGTGCCAGCTTATCATATTCAGTTTTAATGGGGCTACCTGTAAACATTTCAGCGGTAAGCGTGGGAAAAATAGCCCTGGTTTCTGGGCTCCAGCCTTCATATTTATAGACAGCGGAGATAATGATGAGTTTTCTAACCACTTCCGGGTGTCGAATGGCAACCTGCCAGGCCGTAAGGCCACCCATGCTATAACCCATGATATCGGCGCTATCGATCTTTAGGTATTTCAGGAGCGCCGCGACATCGTCTGCAAAAGCTTCTAGTGAAAATGGCCGATCGATGTCGTTGGTGCGGCCATGGCCCTGCAATTCCACGGCTATTACCTGCCTCGTTTTTGATAATTCCGGTATCAGCATACCGAATGACATATCGATGGTATTGAAAGCGCCGTGTAACAGGAGCAGGGGTTTGCCGGTGCCATATATTTCGTAATACATCTTTAACCCATTTACGGGGGCGTAACCTTTCTGTTGGCTAGACGATTGAAAGACCAACAGGCAAACGGCAATGGCAGTGAAAATTATTTTCTTCCCATAACGGGAAAATTGATTTGCTTTCATAAAAAGAGTTTGTTGGTTAATTGGTTTATTTTGATTTGACAGGTTTTGCTTTTGTACCCCCTTTTTTTTCTTTGGCAGCGGCCCTTTCCTCGTTATCTTTTATCCTGAACTGGGTGATCCTTGTTATCAGGTCAAAGGGAATAGGATCGCCGATGGGAAATTGCACCGTACCTTTTCCTCCCTTATAGCCTGAAAGCTCTTTCTTAAATGCTGCGTTGCTTCTCGGTGCCGGGTAAACCGATATATGGGTTTTGAAGGCCGCAAAGTAGATCAGCATCCCATGATACATATAACCGGGAATATTATAGCTGATGACTTCTTTAGCAGCCGGCGCCGTTTTTTTTATCGTCTTCCTGATCTTTTGCAAAACGGGTTGTATCGCTACGGGATATCGCTGGATGTATTCATCGACTGTTTTAGCGGGAGGTATCCTGGAATTCATGATTGTTGTTTTTATTGATTTGTTGATCCTTTTTCCAAAACTCCTTTGAGGTTTTGCAGCCCGGTCTCGAGTTGTTTTCCCAACATACTTTGTATCATAGGTTTCATCGCATTCATGGGGAACTTCATCTCGCTGTTGAAACCCCAGACTACTCTTGACTGGTTAGCCCCTGCGGGTTCTATAACCAGTTTGGCCTTTGCCGTATCCTGCATAGGCCTGAAAAAGCGAAGCTCATATTCGACAGATTTTCCATCCACTACATTTTTGATCTCCTGTTCACCGGCACCTACATTTTTTTTCTTGCTGCTATCCCAGGCAAACACAAATCCTGGCTGACCATCGGTACCACGGTATTCTTTTTTCATATCGGGGTCCATCATGGCCCACACACTGAAATTTTCGTGGTTCTTTACATATTTGATATAATCAAAAACCTGCTGCGGGCTACGGTTGATGGTAGTGTTCTTTTCAATGATCATTTTTTTGCCCATTAGCAGTCCTGCCAGCAGGAATAAAACCGCGAGTGTGGCCAGAACGACAAGAATAAAAACGAGGATTGTCATAAAAAATAGTTTTTGGTTTGTTTGAAACCCGTTTTTTGGAAAGTTTCCCGGGGTACTAAAAATAAGACAATACCCGAACGCAGATTGATAAGATCTTTAAGATTTCACGGATCATAACCGTCATGACAATTTACGTTCTCTCCAGGGCTAGGACGCGGATTTTTATTGATCATTAAGATATCCGCAGATAATACTCTATCATATCATCATGATAATCTGCGTTCTTACTAACCCGATATTTGCGGCAACTGGTAATGAAGCAACCAATGATTTCCGAATCGGTCTGTCAGGTCGCCAAATAAAGCTCCCCAGAATGTATTTTCCAATGGGTGTGTTGCCTTGCCGCCTTTCGATAAGCTCTTATAACACTCTTTAATTTCTTTCTCACTGCTGCAATTCAGCATCAGGGATACGGAGTTACCTTTTATTAAGCCATTTTCATCGACCATATCCGAACCCATCAATACCAGGGTTCCCCGGGTGAGGGTTGAATGCAGGATACTTTTTTTCATTTGTGGTGGCATCTTGTCCGCCATCGGTGATTCTTCGATGGTTTGAAGGACCAGTTCACCGCCCAGGCATTCTTTGTAAAAAGTCATTGCTTCACGGCAATTGCCATTGAATGTGAGGTATGAATTAATTTGGGTCATTTGCTTGTAAAATTTTAATAGTTATCGATCCGGATTATTTATTGAGAAATTGTTTTGACCATGCACAGCATCTCATCTTCATTTTTATACCATTCTACTGCTGGTGTTGTTTTATCGGTGCGTTCATCTTCTACCAGTAGTTGGAAGATATCCCTGACCTGGTCTGTTTTGCTGCGCCAGTTGCGCAACTCTTCGGCCAGGTATTTACCTTTTTTAATTGTCAATCTTTCGCAGGAATATTTTTCTGCTTCACCAGCGTTCAATTCTTCTGCCACAGCATAGTAGATCATTTTTCCATTCTCCCTATAGCTGATGCCGTAATAGGAACGATTAAAGCCGCCTGGTATCATTTTCACCAGGTTATCGAATGCCTCGGGTATGCCCTGCGGGAAAGTTTTCACCTGCACGCCGAAAATGGAAATGTCTTTTGGAAGCGTGATCGTTTTCAAGATTAAATTGTTTTTCTGGTACAAACTTACTGTCGCGGATCATAAATGATGGTCGGTAAAAACGACAATTCGGAGGGTTGTTTGCGACAAAACACCTCCTTACCTTTAGCTCATGAAACATGTATCCATATTAATACCAGAAACGGCGGTGATTGAGGCGATAGCCGATCCACGCTACCTGTTCACGGCGGTAAATCAATTTTTAGTAGCCGGCGGCAAACAGCCCCTGTTCCAGGTACAATTGGTAGGAGCAAAGAAAGAGATCCGGCTGGGCAATGATCTTTTTTCGGTGCATACGGATTCATTGATAAAGGATGTAAAGAAAACTGATATCATTTTTATACCAGCCCTGAGCGGGGATATGAAAACCGCTTTGCTTGCAAATAAAGAACTGGTGCCCTGGATAATTGACCAATACAAGAACGGCGCTGAAGTAGCTTCCCTGTGTATCGGTGCTTTCCTGCTGGCTTCAACCGGGCTTCTGAATGGGAAGAAATGTTCTACTCACTGGAACTCCTACAATGAATTCAGGTCTATGTTCCCGGAAGTCGAGATCGTAGATGGCAGTATCATTACGGAAGAACATGGAATTTATTCAAGCGGTGGTGCCAACTCTTACTGGAACCTACTTTTATATCTGGTAGAAAAATATACGGACCGGGATACCGCTATCCTGGCCTCCAAATATTTCGCGATTGATATCGACAGGGAGAGCCAGTCTGCATTCATGTTATTTGAAGGGCAAAAGGGGCATGAAGATGAAGATATATTGAAAGCACAGGGATTTATTGAAAAGAATTACCAGGACAAGATCACTGTTGACCAGTTGGCTGACATGTTGAATATTGGCAGGCGGAGTTTTGAAAGAAGATTTAAGAAAGCTACCAACAATACAGTAGTCGAATATATTCAGCGCGTAAAGATTGAGGCGGCGAAAAGAAGTTTTGAAAGTAGCCGGAAGAATATTAACGAAGTAATGTTCAATGTGGGCTATACCGATACCAAGGCATTCCGCACGATATTTAAAAAAATAACCGGCCTGACGCCGATTGAGTACAGGAATAAGTATAATAAACAGACTGCGGTTGGTTAGTTTACAAGTTGACAAGTTGATAAGTTGATAAGTTAACAGGGGCTTGTAAATGCGCGCTGACTTGTCAGCATATCAACTTTTTAACCGGTTTTCCAGCTGCTGTATCAAAGAGCAGTATACCTTCACTGACATCATCAAGCTGATCCAACAACAAACCCCGATCATCCCACACCGCTGATTTTCCGCAACTATCAAAATTGTCGCATTGCCCCACGCAATTGGATAATAAAACAGTCATGGAATAGTCGCGGGCCATTGGCGGCAAGATCTCAGCCGCTTTTTTCATTCCTTCAGCAGTCTTGGCCACGCTGGAAATATAGACGGTAGCTCCATTCTTATGAAGATTTGCCGAATGTTCAGGAACAGAAAGTTCATAGCAAATAGAAAGACCCAGCTTGTCTTTACCGGAGGAGAGATAGACCTGGTTATCCCCCTGGACGAAGTAAGGATATTCATCAGCATGCAAATGTTGCTTGCAATAAACCTGTCTCGCCTGGCCGGGTTGAAAAATGATCATTCCGATCATGATACCTGCATCCTCCTGTTTCGCCGCTCCCGACAGCCATCGGGACGCAATTATAGGCATACCTACG
>DASSFT010000749.1:0-10034 GCA_035694045.1 Chitinophagaceae bacterium | reverse complement strand
GGTTCCGCCGTGAACGAAGAGGTCGATATAAGTGGTAGCGGAAAGGTCGGGCTGGCCGGTATCAGCGCGAGAAATGCCGTGACGCACACGAGTGGTTCCGGGGATGTGAAACTGACATTATCGGATAATCTCGACGTACATATTTCCGGGAGTGGTTCTGTTTATTATCATGGCAGTCCTGTGATCAGTACTCATATTTCCGGTTCGGGGAAAGTGATACCGTTTTAGACCCAGATTACAATAGACAAACAGAACGAAGGCTTACTCCGTTCGCAGCGACTTCACCGGGTTTGCGATCGCTGCCTTTATGGCTTGAAAGCTTACTGTGAGTAAGGTTATAACAAGTGCACCAAGTCCTGAAAAGATAAAAATCCAGGCTGATATTGACGTTCTATATTCATATTGTTTAAGCCAGTCATTTAAATAGTACCATGCCAGGGGGATCGCTATGAAACAGGATATCATTACCAGCAGCGCGAATTCTTTCGAAAGCATTCGCCATAGATTGTAGGTGGATGCACCGAGCACTTTGCGCACGCCAATTTCCTTTTTCCGCTGTTCTGCAACAAAAGAAGCCAGGCCAAATAAGCCCAGGCATGATATAAATATGGCCAGGATGGTAAAAAATGTCGCCAGTTTGCCTACCCGCTGTTCATCATTGAATTTCTTTGCATAGTCTTCATCATTAAATGTATAGTCAAATGGCGCAGAAGGGTTATACTTTTTAAATACAGTCTCTATCTTGTCCAGCGCAGGTTTTATTGGGGCTCCCGGTTTAATTGCAACTGTTATCACGTTTGCCCAATTACGGTTGTATAAAAAAATTGTTGGCTTTACAGGTTTATAGGGCGACTCCATGATCATATCTTTCACAACCCCCAGGACATGGTAATTCTTTTCGTTGAATTGAATGGTTTGTCCCAAAATATCAACTTTCATTCCGATCAATTTTACAGCAGATTCATTTAAGACCATCCCAAGGCTATCCGTTCCGAAATTCCTGGAGAAATCCCTTCCCTCTTTTATCTGCCAGCCGATGGTTCTGCCAAAATCTTCTGTAATAGCGACGGTCCCAAAACTGGGTAATGAATTCGGATCTTTTCCCTGCCAGTTGAACCCAATGTTGTTGCTCCAAACACTTGTTGTAGGACTGGAAGACTCAGCCATGTTATCGACTACGCCTGTTGCAAGCAGGTCACCCCTGATGGCATCATAATGTCCGTAGAGGTCTGGTGTCGACATTGAAACAGTGATAAGTCCTTCGCTTCTATAATTGACAGGCCGGTTTTTGGCATATCTGACCTGGTTGAATACAATGATCGTCCCGATGATCAGTGCAATAGAAAAAGTAAACTGAACAACGACTAAAATTTTACGGGGCAACGAAGCAAACCTGCCGACACGAAATGGTCCTTTTAAAACCTTGATAGGTTCAAACCGTGATAAATACAGCGCGGGGTAACTGCCCGAGATCAAACCTGTTATAAAAGTAAATAACAACGCAAACATCCAGAATACCGGGCTGGTCCAGGGCAGGCCAACATTTTTATCAGCAAGCTTATTAAACAAAGGCAATAACACGGCAACAAGAATTATGGAGAACACAAATGAAACAAATGCTGTCAAAACCGACTCGCTTAAGAACTGGGTGACCAGTTGGGTGCGAACTGAGCCCACTGTCTTTCGAATGCCAACCTCTTTGGCGCGTTTCTCGCTCCGCGCTGTTGAAAGATTCATGAAGTTGATGCAGGCAAGCAATAAAACAAACACCCCAATTATCAAAAACAACCAGACAAATTGAATTCGGCCTCCTGTTGCCTTGCCATTCTTAAATTCGCTATACAGGCGCCATTTATTCATGGGGAATAAAACAGCCTGCTCCCTGCCTTCTGTCTTTGCATCTTTATGCACCATCACAACATCCTTTATCTTTTCTGTCTCCCTGTCCATATTTATGTTATCACCCACCTCCGCAAATGCCTGCCACGAGTGGTTGTTCCATTGGGTTGCTGACTCCTTGAGCCATGGTTCTGTTGTGATATATTTTTTCCAGGGCAGGAGCAATTTCGTTTCGTACAATGTGGTGTTGCGAGGAAAATCTTCGAATACACCGGCCACTCTATAGTTATCCTTGTTATCGAGCCTGATCATTTTATCAATTGGCTCGGCATCGCCAAACAATGTTTTTGCAAGCGAGGCATTGATCATAATAGTGGATGGGTCTGCCAGGACATTGATATTGCCTTTTAACATCCTGCAGCTAAACATCGAAGGAAAATTTGATTCAACCCACATCCCGGTAGCTGTAATCTTTTTCTCTCCTACTCCAAGCACATGCCCAAAATTCCATGATGCCATTGATATGTTTTTGAAATCGCCGCCGTACTTGTTGCGCAGTTCATCTCCAATCGGCATACAAACCGCTTCGCCGGTTCCTATCTTGCCATCGTCACCAATAAATGTGGTCATTACTTGCGCCAGGTGTTCGTGACGGGTATGGTACTTATCGTAGGTCACTTCGTCCCAGATCCAGAAACCAATTAACATAGCTACTGCCATGCCGGCGGAGAGACCGAGAATGTTTATTATTGAATAGATCTTGTTTTTAATCAGGTTTCTCCAAGCCGCTTTGAAATAGTTTTTAAACATCGAAATCTATTTATGGTTAATTGCGCAAAAAACATAAAGCCAATCGCGTCGCATCAACTCGTGTTTCTAATATTGTGCCGACCCTGTAATAAAATGATAGTCAGATTTTTGGGCGCTCACAAAAATACGAAAGTGTTCGGATTTGATACAATGATTGTTCGGTAATGGTCTACCCTGATCGGCAGTCCGGCCCGAACAAAACTCAACCCTTTTATGAATTTTCCAGCCTGCTTCTCAATGATTTGAAGTGAATTGCAAGCCGATTCGAAGTTCCCTGCACGCTTAACCAGTTAATTAGGCTACGACTTAGCGAAAATCTTTTATTTTACGTTTCAAATCAAACCTACAATCATGAAACCGAAAACCATTAACATTCTGTATTGGGTGTTCACTATCTTATTTGCGGGACTCATGATATTTGCTTCTTATGGTAGCATACTCGTAAACGAAGATTCAAAGAAGCTGATACATGATCAATTGGGTTACCCGGTATATTTTATTCCATTCACGGGATACGCCAAGTTGATTGGGGCAATTATTATTTTAATTCCCGGGATAAAAACAATAAAAGAATGGGCTTATGCGGGTTTGTTTTTCGACCTGGTGGCCGCTGTATATTCAGGTATTGCATTGGCCGGGAAAATAGATCCCATGATGGCCTTCATGTTAGTATGGTTTGTTCCGGGCATCCTGTCTTACGTTTTCTGGAAGAAAAAATTGAAACTGGAAATGGGGGGATGATATCTCCAGTTTTTTCAAAAAATGGCATTCGGGTTAACACCATTAAATTTCGATCAGTAATTACAATACGTTTTCTGATTATAAACAGAGTGCAAAAATGATTAAGTTTGGAAGATCACCTGACAGTTCCAAACTAATTATTACCCGAGTCTAATGATCGCAAATCCCCTCTTTATCCTTCTTATAGGTATTATAATTGTTGTAGGAGGAATTATAGGATTTAAACTCCACCCTTTTTTAGCATTACTGCTGGCGGCATTAGTGGTGGCTGTACTTACACCGCTGACATCGGTTGAACAGTTTTTCCTTTCAAAAGGTATTCCGGCTGCAGAAGCACTGCAACAATCGCATAAAAGTATTGGGGAACGAATAGGAGTCGAATTTGGCAATACCTGTGCTAAAGTTGGTATCCTGATAGCAATGGCAGCGATAATTGGCAAATCAATGCTTGATAGCGGAGCTGCAGAAAAAATAATCAGGGCCATTTTGAAAATAACAGGAGAAAAGAAAGCACCGGTTGGTTTTGTATTGAGCAGCTTCTTTCTCACCATTCCTGTTTTTGTTGATGCGGTTATTTTCTTGATGATGCCACTGGCAAAAGCAATGGGAATGCGATTGGGCAAAAATTATCTGCTCCTCGCTTTATCTGTTATTGCAGGTGCGGTTATGGCAAATTCGTATGTGCCACCCTCGCCGGGTCCCTTGTTTTTGGTAGGTGCGATGAATGTGCCGATCGGCCTGATGATGATTTGCGGGGTAATGCTTGGAATCTGCACTATTACGGTAGGTTATTTTATAGCAGTGTGGTTAAATAAAAAAATGCCCATTCCACTCCGGGATGCTCCGGATGCCCGGTTGGAAGATATTGCCGCTATTGCTAGTAAACCCGACAAAGAACTACCCTCGCTGGGGTGGGCCTTGCTGCCAGCGGCATTTCCGTTGGTCACCATTTGTATTCATTCGCTGGTGGGATCTTTTGCAAAAGCCAATACAGCATTAACTGATTCAGCTGTTCTTAATAAGATATTAAATGTCATCTTATTCTTTGGTGATAAAAATATCGCAATGCTCATGGGTGCCATTTTTGGTTTGGTGGTTTTGGCAAAGCAGAAAAAAACAACCCGGGAAAAACTCACTGCTTTTGTCCAAACAGCTTTGATGACTGGCGGCAGTATTATTTTGATTACTGCCGCGGGTGGTGCATTCGGCGGTATGTTGCAACAATCGGGTATCAGCCAAAGTATAGCAAATGCAACCAGGGATTATCAAATGGCATTGATCCCATTGGCCTTTTTAATCACGGCAATTGTACGTACAGCGCAAGGATCGGCTACAGTTGCGCTGATCACAGCTTCAGGGATTTTAGCCGGCATGGCACAAAACGAAAACTTAGGCTTTCACCCGGTATATTTATGCCTGGCGATTGGGAGCGGTGCAAAATTGATTCCCTGGATGAATGATGCAGGTTTTTGGATTATGTGCAAAACAAGTAACCTTACAGAAAGGGAAGCTCTTAAAACTATTGCCCCTATGCAATCGGTGATGGGTATAACAGGATTAATTTTGACAATGATAGCCGCGAAGCTTTTTCCAATGATATAATTGGAGCAGGACTAATAAATCATTTCACAAATTTCCAAATGGAAAACATAGTAATACAAACGACGACGCAGGATAATGTGGGAATAGTAGCCAATCCATCCGGGTTAAAAAAAGGTGCTGCTGTTTCAGGCGGAAGCGTGTTGCAGGAAGATATACCCATGGGGCACAAAGTGGCTTTAACATCGTTTGAAAAAGATGATCCCATTATACGTTATGGACAAACCATTGGCTATGCAAAAAAATCTATCGCAAAAGGTAGCTGGGTAAATGAAAGCAATATCATTTTGCCCTCACCTCCTGATTTGAACGAAATTTCATACATAAAACACACATCCCCGACTATTGAACCATTAGAAGGTTATACTTTCCAGGGTTACAAAAATGCAGACGGAACCGCCGGAACAAAAAATGTGTTAGGTATTACAACCAGTGTGCAATGTGTGGCAGGCATCACTGATTTTATCTGCCAGAAAATTAAAAAAGAGTTGTTGCCACTTTATCCGAATGTAGATGAGGTGGTGGCATTCAATCATAGTTATGGTTGTGGTATTGCAATAGATGCCCCGGGCGCTATAGTGCCTATTCGTACCATACAACACATTGCGCAGAACCCCAACTTTGGCGGAGAGATCATGATTATCGGTTTGGGATGTGAAAAATTGCGGCCGGAAAGGCTATTGCCTGATGGGCAGCGTGCTGCTGAAAACTCAATTCTTTATCTACAGGATGAATCTTTTGAAGGATTTGGCGATATGGTAGACGGAATAATGCAGATGGCTGAAACGCATTTACAAAAGCTCAATCAAAGGAAACGTACTACCTGTCCTGCATCCGATTTGGTGGTGGGTATGCAATGTGGCGGAAGCGATGCTTTTTCGGGTTTAACCGGGAATCCTGCTTCGGGTTTTGCAGCCGACCTGGTGGTGAGAGCTGGTGGTACAGTATTTTTTTCAGAGGTGACTGAAGTCAGGGATGCTATTCATTTATTGATACCAAGAGCTATTGATGAAACGGTTGCTGATGCATTAAAAAAAGAAATGGCCTGGTATGATAATTATTTACAAAAAGGAAGTGCCGACCGGAGTGCGAATACAACACCAGGAAATAAAGGTGGTGGTTTAAGTAATATAGTAGAGAAATCGTTAGGATCGGTTGTAAAATCCGGTACCAGCCCGATTGCAGGTGTGGTTTCTCCCGGGGAAAAAGTTCGAAAGAAGGGATTGAATTTTGTTGCCACCCCGGCTAGCGATTTTGTTTGTGGGACATTGCAATTAGCTGCCGGAATGAATATACATGTTTTTATTACGGGCCGGGGCACACCCTATGGATTGAATATGGTTCCCGTAATAAAAGTTAGCTCCAATACAAAACTGAGTAACCGCTGGCATGATTTAATTGATTTTGATGCAGGACCCATTGCCTTCGGAATTAAAACAATTGAAGAAATGGGTTGGGAATTATTCCACCTGATCCTTGAGATAGCAAGTGGAAATAAAAAAGTAGCAACTGATAAACTGGGTATTTATAATGACCTGGTGCTATTTAATCCGGGACCAGTGACCTGATTTAAGTATTAGAATTTTCAACTTCTGGTCCATAAATCTTATGTGCAATCGTAACAAATTCAAATTTCAATATTCTGCATAATGACATCAGCATTGAATAGAATAGGGCCTAAAATAAAAGAGTTTCATATAACACCTATCGCTGTCGTTGATCCTCCATTGCTCAATGCTGCCGGTCTTCATGCGCCTTATGCACTCCGAACTGTAGTTGAACTGGTAACCGAAGATAACATCAGCGGTATCAGCGAGATCCCGGGAAATATTGCGATTGATAAGGCTTTGCATAAGAGTAAGTCTTTGGTCATTGGCCAGGACCCTTTCCAGTTGAATCAAATCAGGGATATTCTGACTGCTCATTTTGGTGTTGATAAAACTTCTGAAAGAGGCGATGCCCCCTGGGACCAGCGTACATTGGTGCATATCTTCAGTGCTGTCGAAGTAGCCTGTTTGGATCTTATTGGTAAAATCATCAACAGGCCGGTTGTTGATTTGTTGGGTGGTCGTCGCCGTGAAAGTGTTCCGTTTTCGGCATATCTTTTTTACAAATATGAAGGAGCAGGAGGTGAATTAGGTTTTAAAACAAATCCCAATGCTACTGGATGGGATGCAGCCCGGCAGGCAAGTGCATTAAATCCGGCTGAAATAGTAACACAGGCAAAAGCCATGTGTAAAGAATTTGGGTTTAAATCGATCAAATTGAAAGGGGGAGTTTTCGAGCCAAGACAGGAAGTGGATGCAGTGTTGGCACTTCGTGAGGCGTTTGGGAATAATGTACCCATTCGTATTGATCCAAATGCACTCTGGAAGATCGAAACAGCTATCGAGTATGGTAAGCAAATGGAAGGAGTGATAGAATACCTGGAAGATCCTGTTCGTGGCCAGGAAAATATGGCCATGGTAAGAAAATCCTTAAAGACGCCTTTGGCAACTAATATGTGTACCACTTCATTTGAGGATATTCCACGAAGTATTGAGATAGGTTCAGAAAATATTATTTTGAGTGACCATCATTTTTGGGGCGGGTTGCGGGCATCCATGACCTTAGCCGGTTTATGTCAAACATTCGGCAGGGACTTATCTATGCATTCCAACTCTCATTTAGGAATTTCTTTAGCAGCAATGGTTCATTTGGGAGCGGCCATTCCAAATTTAAAATACGCACTGGACACTCACTATCCATGGCAATCAGATGAAATCATTATTGGGGGACCTCTCAAATTTGAAAATGGCCAAGTAGAACTGCCAAATGGTGCGGGTTTGGGTGTTGAACTGGATAGAAAAGCACTGGCAAAACTTCATCAAAACTATTTGGCTTGTGGCTTAACTAAACGCGATGACGAAATAGAAATGCAAAAAGTACAACCGGGTTGGACTTTTAAGGCGACAAGATGGTAGGGAACGTGAGAGGTGAGTGGTGAGTGATGAGTGATGTCCCGATAGTCCTGAGCGAAGCGAAGGATCGGGAGGTGAGAATCGAGAGGTCAGACATTTTTTTAATAGCAAATAAATGCTCCCTGGGGAGCTTTGAGTTATGGAACTAGCAAAAATAAAATCATCGTTGGAAGATGGACTTCTTTCTTTTCCGATCACAGACTTCAACGAAAAAGGAGAGTTTGACCCCAACAGTTATACCGACCGGATAGAATGGTTTGTTGGTCACAACGTATCCTCTGTCTTTGTAGCTGGCGGAACGGGTGAGTTTTTCTCTCTTTCTGCAAATGAATATCAACAAATAATTACCATTGCTGCAAAAACAGTAGCTGGTCGTGTCCCAGCTATTTCCAGCGTCGGCAGAAGTATTCCGGAAGCTATTTCTTTTGCAAAAATGGCTGAACAGGCAGGTATCGATGCATTATTGCTTTTCCCACCTTATCTCACAGAGTGTCCGCAGGATGGGGTGTATGAATATGCGAAAACAATTATTCAAAATACATCGTTGCCTGTTATATATTATAATCGGGGTAATGGCGTTTTATCAACAGACTATATTAAAAAATTAGCAGACGCCTGTCCCAACTTAATTGGATTGAAGGATGGTACCGGTAATATGCAGGACCTGAACGATACAATTAAGACCATCGGCAAACGGCTTTCTTATATTGGTGGTGTGCCTACGGCTGAAATTCTTGCGGAGGCGTATTTATCTATTGGAGTAAATACATACTCGTCAGCAGCCTTTAATTTCGTACCTGAATTAGCCAATCATTTTTATAAAAGTCTTCGGGCCGGTGATCACACAACGGTTGCTGAGATCAACCAGAAATTTTTCATTCCATTTGTGCGATTGCGCAGCAAAAAAAATGGTTACGCAGTTAGTCTAATTAAAGCAGGGGCAAAAATAATTGGCCGGAGTGCCGGCGATGTTCGCCCGCCGTTATCTATGCCAACAGAAACAGAGGTGAAAGAATTGGAAAAGATAATTCTACAGGGCAAAGCCTGAGCTCTAACTTTTTATGAAAAATTAGGTGCAAATAATTCCTTAGTATTCCCCTTTTCACATTGTTGCCGATGGGCAAACATTCATTACCGGTAATCGCAGAGCTACAGCCTCCGGAAAACTCTGATCCAGGACAATTGCAATGAAAAATAGTTTTGCCCCGTAAACCAAATTTGTATCAACGAAACAACCTTATCATGAAAAATTCATTATTTATGGTGAACTCGCAGAAGCTCACCCTGGCTGCGGCCATCGCTTTGATGGCCATTCAATTTACCGCCTGTGAAAAAGATCATACAGGGGGAAATGACGATAGCAATCAAAACCCGGTTGAAAAATACCAGGCGCACCTGCCGGCACAAGCAGTGTTCGAGCTCAATTCCGCAAGAACTGCAACAGAACGATACCGTTCGATCGATGTAGCCAAGGCAGATGGATATACTGACATCAACGTAGTAGTTCAAAACATGGGATTTCATTTGATGAAAGCCTCACTGGCCGATACGGTGTTTGATGCACAGCACCCGGAAATACTTGTGTATAACAAGCAACATGACGGGAGCATCCAACTGGTAGCGGTAGAATATGCAGTCCCGATACCACTGATGCCCGACAAATCACCCGAAGGATTTACAGGCAGCGCCGATGTATGGACCTATAGCACAACATTCAATCTTTGGTTGCTCCATGCCTGGGTATGGGAATATAATCCCTATGGCGTGTTTGTACCAAATAATCCTAATGTGCATTTGCATTAAGAACCGTCAATCCACCGGCAGGAATTTCTTTGCAGAAGGAAATGATGGGCCGGATGATCGAGATTTTTGATCAGAATAATCCCGCATTGCGCGGGATTATTCTATTAATAAGTAGCCTCGACAGCCCTAAGAAAATTTTGATTTCCTATATTCACATCTGCAACAATTCATAATGCCAGCCACTAAGCTAAGTTCCGGACAATTAAAGGCAGCCACCACTGGTTTTCTCAGCCTTTTCTCTATTGTTGGCATTATGTTCTATGGACTTCCTATCTTCTATGA
>DASSFT010000748.1:0-2361 GCA_035694045.1 Chitinophagaceae bacterium | reverse complement strand
CCATTTTGCGAACATGTCCAGTGGGAACATGATGTTTTGTTCGACAGTCTGGCTATCAAACAGGGCCGAGCCCTGGAACAACATGCCGATCTCCTTCCGTATTTCGGTCTTTTGTTCATTATTCAGCTCGGTAAAGTTCACACCACTGTACAGGATCTCACCGCTATCCGGTTCAAACAGGCCTACCATGCACTTCATCAATACTGTCTTACCACTGCCGCTTGCCCCGATTATCAGGTTGCATTGCCCTGATTTCATGACTGCACTGACATTATCAATTATAGTTATGTCGCCAAATCTTTTTTGTATGTTTTTTAATTCTATCATGCTCCCGGGAGGGATTTATTTCGTGTTATGTTATTTTTATAACAACAATGCCGACAATACATAATCCGAGAACAGTATCAGGATGCAACTGACGACAACAGCTTTTGTACTCGCTCTTCCGATTTCCAATGAACCTCCTTTTACATAATACCCGTAAAAGGCCGGAACACTTGAAATGATAAAGGCGAATGTATAGGCTTTCGCAAGAGCAAAGAACACATTGTACGGCATAAACCCGTCATGCAATCCTTTGTCATAAGTGCCTGTTGAAATTATATTAGCCATGGTAGCCGCTAATCTACCTCCCCAAATTCCCAGGGCCATGGCGATGACGATTAAAAGAGGGATCATCAGCAAACCTGCGAGTATTTTCGGCATGACAAGGTAAGTCCGCGTATTGATACCCATAATTTCCAATGCATCTATCTGCTCACTCACACGCATATTACCAAGTTCGCTGGCGATCTTGCTGCCAATTACGCCAGCCAGCACAATACAGGTAAGGGTGGGAGCGAATTCGAGAATTACGGTATCCCGGACAATCGTAGCAATGGTTGAGCGCGGAATCAGCGGGGTCAATAATTGATAGGCCGTTTGAACGGTAGAAACAGCCCCAATGAAAACAGAAATGATTGCGACAATACCCAAAGCGCCGATACCGATCTCCGAACACTGGTGCATGAATTCTTTCCAGTACATCTTGCCATTTTCAGGCCTGGAAAACATGCCTTTAATCATCAGAAGGTAACGGCCTATGTCGCTAAAAATGGTCATCAACGGTTTTGGAGTGTAAAATACGATGAAAAGGTTAAAACATTTAATTTGAAGAGACAGGTGTTTCCACAACACCCTGGACACAAGGTGCTGTAACGAGGTTCCCTGCCTGTTCTAAGGTTTTGTGGGAACAATAGTTTAAACCTGTTTACTTGCTTTCCTGAACCGTTTCCACCACGGAGATTTCTTAACGATGTCTTCCGTCGAGCTGTTCTCGCATTTTATCTGTGCGTCTACTACAGCGATCAACGCCATATTAACGATGCTTCGAACAGAGCTTCCCAGTTGTAACACATGTACCGGTTTCTTCAGGCCAAGAAGTATCGGCCCAATGGCATCGGCATGACCCAATTCTTTGAGAATATTATAGGTGACATTGCCTGCTGCCAGGTTAGGAAAAATAAGTGTGTTTACTTCTTTGTCATTTAATTCAGAAAACGGGTAGTTCTCTTTCAACAACTCTTTATTAAAGGCGATGTTGGCCTGCATTTCCCCATCAACTATCAGGGAGGGCATTTTTTCTTTTACCAGGTTTCTCGCCTCAGCTACCAATCTGGCTTCGGGTGAATTGCTGCTGCCGAAATTGGAATAACTAAGCATGGCGATGCGCGGCACAATATTGAAATGGCGTACCTCTTTTGCTACCATCAGTGTGATTTCGGCCAATTCCGTGGCAGTGGGATTGAAGTTAACCGTAGTATCAGCCAGGAATAGGGGCCCTTTTTTCGTAAGCATGAGATACATGCCTGCAATTTTATTTACACCTTCTTCTGTACCGATGGTATGTAAGGCCGGGCGAATAGTATCCGGGTAATTTTTGGTAAGCCCGGAGATCATGGCATCAGCATCACCGCATTCCACCATCATACAACCAAAATAGTTCCTGTCACGCATTACCTTTTTTGCCTCGTAAGCATTGAAGCCTCTGCGTTGTCTTTTCTTAAAAAAGATTTCGGCGTACTGGTTTCTTTTTGCCGCGAGTTCTTCGCTTCTCGGATCAAAGATGGGGAGACCTTCGAGGTCGATACCGTTGGCAAGAGCGATATCCTTGATCCTGCCTTCATCTCCCAGTAAGATCGGGTATCCAATACCGTCATCAAAAATGATCTGTGCGGCTTTTAATATTTTCAGGTTATCTGCTTCGGAAAATACAATTCGTTTTGGATCCTGGCGGGCTTTATTGCCAATGACACGCATCACCTGGTTGTCCATGCCCAGGCGTTTATCCAATGCAGCCACATATTTATCCCAATCCGTGAT
>DASSFT010000747.1:0-2097 GCA_035694045.1 Chitinophagaceae bacterium | reverse complement strand
CTGACCTATTTCTATCCTCATCCTTTGGATATCCTTCAGGCGGCATCCCAGCTCCTACATCAATCTTCCAATACCCTTGCATCTCCATCCAATAGTCTGAATACCGCGATCAACAATCATTGCTAAGACAAGATCATATTAGAGGGAATAAAACAAATCTATGAGACGAGTGATTCTATTTTTTGTGTTGCTTGGAACTGCATACGCATCTTACGCTCAGCTATCGCCAGACGAGTTAGCAAAACTCAGGAAAAAGCGATCGACTAATTATGCGATCACGGCGACAATGGTATTCTTTGCCGGAGCTGCCGACGGTCTCAACCAGGCATTGTTGTATCACTACGGTGAATTTAAAACTATGTTCCCCGGGGCCAATGACCAGTTTTGGAAACCTTCCCTAAGCGGTGCAAACAAATATAAGAATGGAGATCCCCGACAGGGTGCAAAGTTTCCCGGCAGCACGACCTGGGCTGTTTTTCTTACCGACGGCTATCATTTGACCAGGTTTACCGATCACCTGTTGTGGTCAGGAGCGATAGCACTTAAGTTTACCTGTCATGAAAAAAAGAAATGGTACCTGTACCTGGCTGAAGCGGCGGGGTATTGGCTGGTCAATCGTACCGGTTTTTGTATGACCTACAACCAGTTTAAAGGTAAACCCTGAACCGGGGTTTGTAATAGTTCAATTATTTTCAAGACCTTTTGCTCTTTCCCAACTACAATCCTATTTCCGGGCCGGGAATCAACCTGCTTTGCCACCTGTCACAACTGCGAGGTTTAATAGCCAACTAATTTTGATCTTGCTTGCAAATCACTATTATGCGCAGGTATCTTATAATAATTGGAATCGTCGGCCTGGCGTTCCAGTCAGTCATCGCACAAGACCTTTTTACGCCTCGCGATATCCAGGCGGCTTATAAAAAAGGGACCCGGTCTGTCGATGGAAAACCGGGTAAAAATTATTGGCAAAACCACGGTCGGTATACAATTACCATTACTGCCATGCCTCCCGCTCGTACTATCAAAGGGACCGAGACCATCACCTACTTTAATAACAGCCCTGACACGATAAGAAATCCTAACATTAAACTTTTGCTCAATATTCATAAACCCGGGGCGCCGAGAAACGGCGGAGCAAGTCCTGATTACCTGACTTCAGGTGTTCATGTTGACAAGTTCACGGTAAATGGACAAACAAGACAATTCCGGAGTGATCCCAATGTATTTACCAATGTCGGCGTAGGTTTACCACGACCGTTACCGCCACATGATTCTGTCCAGTTATATTTTGAATGGCACTATGATGTATCTCTTGAAAGCGGTCGTGAAGGCATGATCGATTCCACTACTTATTTCCTGGCCTATTTCTATCCCCGTGTCGCCGTTTTTGATGATTACAATGGCTGGGACAGGATGCCTTTTATGGATTCGCACGAGTTTTACAGCGACTTCAACGACTATAACGTTACAGTGAATGTTCCCAGGAATTATATTGTATGGGGAACAGGTACATTGCAGCAACCGGAAAAATTATTGCAACCTGCAATCCTTAAAAGATATAAGGATTCCTGGATGTCTGACGAAGTGATCCGCATTGTATCGAAGGAAGACCTGGCTGCAAAAAATGTGACGACGCAAAACGCAGTGAACAGCTGGCAGTTTGTTGCTAGTAATATACCGGATATGGCTTTTGGCATCAGTGATCATTTCGTTTGGGATGGTACCAGTGTAGTGGTGGACGATGCCACGAAAAGAAGGGCGAGTGCACAGGCCGCATATAATGATACAGCCGCCGATTATCATCATGTAGCCCGTTATGCAAGGCATTCATTGAACTGGTTATCGCACAATTGGCCGGGTATCCCATATCCGTACGAAAAGACCACGGTATTTCATGGATATGCTGGGATGGAATACCCGATGATGGCCAACGATGAAACATATGGCGATACTACGTTCTCGCGGTTTGTCGCCGAGCATGAGATAGCCCATACCTATATGCCTTTTTATATGGGCATTAATGAAACCCGCTACGGCTTTATGGATGAAGGCTGGGCTACCACCTTTGAAATACTGATCGGCAGGGAAGACCTCGGA
>DASSFT010000746.1:0-6170 GCA_035694045.1 Chitinophagaceae bacterium | reverse complement strand
TAAAAAATGCCACGAACGCACAAGCTCGTTAGTTGCTGTGCGCCCGTGGCAAAACCAAACCGTATTATGCTTATTCGCGATTAGCTGTTTTGGAATCAACAGGAACTTCTACTTTCACAACTACATCGTTATTTACTGATGTTTTATTGTTGGCTATTTCTGTAGCTGGTGCCTGCTTTTCTCTCAAGGCTTTCTGTCCTTCGACAAAGGCCAGCATGGTCTTTTTATAAGCAATGGCTTCAGCCCTGGTTACCGTAGTAACACTGCCTTTGCCTTCAAAGAAATAATGCGTGGCGACAAACCTTTTCACGTGACCTCTTGTTTCTTCCGGCAGGAAATTTTGCAATTTCCAGAAGTTACGGCTGCCCGATTTTTTAATGGCATCCATAACTCTGCCCGGTCCGCTGTTATACGAAGCGATCACCAGCAACCAGTCATCGAATATGACATGCAGGTCTCTGAGATACTTTGCTGCTGCCACGGTACTTTTGAAGAAATGTGTACGCTCGTCGTTTTTCCGGGTGATCTTTAATGAAAGAAGACGGGCTGTTTCGGGCATCAACTGCCAGGCACCCCTGGCGCCAACGTGTGAAAGGGCTTTTGTGTTTAACTCTGATTCTACCACGGCCAGGTATTTTAACTCCTGCGGCAAGCCGTATTTGCTAAACACAGCATCTGTGATTTTGAAATAAGATGCACTCTTGCTTTTTATCGCCTGCAGATCTTCGCTGTTATTTGCCAGGTACTTTTTTACATACGAGGCAGCATGATTGTTCAGGCTGATACAGGGTGCATTCAACAGGTCGGTTTCGGAGGCACCGTTCAATTTCAATAGTACGGTGTCAAAGCTCAACGGTTGTGTGCTGCTGTCGTTTGAAGAAGAGCTGCCGACCTGGCGGGCAGCTACACTTACCAGCGCAATAAGGAGAAGCAAACCGTTTCCGATAAGGACTTTTTTCGTCAATTTCCGTTTCATTTGTTTTCATTTTCGGGATCAACAATGCCGACGCTTAGGGTTTGGATCTCCTGATTAATCATAAAAGCAAGTATAAATTCTGCCGGGCTACGGACTTTTGGGGTTTTTCTCTTTCCGGAGATTTATACTATTAACTAGAGCGAAAATACCCTGTAAAACCCGCCCCACATAGCTTTCAGGCTTTAGGAGATTTACGATGACAGCGTAGGCAAGTGGTAACCATGATAGTTACAGGGAAAAAAACTTTACTGAAAATTAGTCATGGTTATATGACAGATACGAGTGTTAGTATCGTAAAAGCCCTTTTATTACTGTGGCTCAAAACGGTAGAATCACCTGCAGTTACTACGACATTTCATCCGCCTTCTAACTGCTTTCAGCTCTATCCTGTTAAGAGTAAACCAGTGTTTAACCTAGAAAAATGGGGCTGGCAACTGCAGAATTACGTCTTTTTGTAATTTAGAAATTACATCAAAACAATAGAGGGAACTACTGTTTCGTTTTGATACTTAGTGTTCCTTTGATTGTTAACTTAAAAATCATGCGACCCTGATGAAAACGATAAAAATGTAACGTCCTATTTAAACACCACCACAAACTGGCCACCTTATGAGACAGCAATTTCACACCAGCTTTGCCGACACCACCATCCCCGGCACTTCGCTACAATCATTGATCAATCATGTTTTGCGTCATTCACTAAGCGACCTGCTTCGAATGAGTGACAGCTCCGTCATGAATGAGATACCGAGCGAACTCTATCTCTTCGTTGATGAAAACAAAGTTGCTCCTATCATCACCGAGTTACTCACGACAGTTTTAAAAAACGCCCGGAAAGGCCGCATCCATATCCGCGCTGACAGGTTCAGGGATATCGTTATCCTGGAAATAATGGATGAAAGCAATTATAACGGATATGCGTTAGAGAACAGTATCGTGTCAGTAGAACCGCTTGCCAGGATGATCGGCGGATATATCAGCATCCGGGGCAAACACCAACTTGAAACCACAATATCCTTTAGCTTTCCTAATCAGCCCAACGGGATAAATTACGAGAGCTAAGAAGGCTTATATCATAGTTATCACCGTTCTGTCTTATCTACATTCTGATTGTCTGCGTGATGGAACGCGGATAATGAGGATGATTAAGATCTCATCGCCAGCCGGCATCCAACTTTACCGCTTCCTTTAAAAGCCTGGTAATTGCCTTTTCATTTATCTCTTCCGGTCTGTAAAATATTTTATAGAATATCTGTTTATTGGTTCCGTGTATAAGATAGTTTTCGGTATCGCGAAGCTTGTTGCCATACCAGAAACCCAGCAGCACGCCTTTTTTTATGCCTCCGCGGGGAATTGTCGCAGGCCAAATAATGCAAATCCCTTTTTTACCATAAAAGAATGGAACATTATACGAGATCTTTTCTTTACAGTAAGACGGTAGGTTTTCCAGAACTATCTGTCTTAATACATCAACGATGATCCGCTCATTGTCGGGCAGGATTCCGAATAATTCAACAAGTGATCTGATCTTTATCGACGAAGCAGGACTCATGAAATTGTAGACGATGTGAAGCTAATGACAATTTAGTAATGAGACTTTACTTACCAGGACCTGGTCCGTGACATCCAGTGGCTGGCAACCGGCATGTGCAAGTACGAGGACGGCCGCTTCACAGGCATTTTGCGTGGTTACCTGCGCCCAGGCTGGAATCACCCATAAAAGATGATTGCTCTTGCTATTTGGATTAATACTGGTGTTGCCGCTTATATTACCGGATAGATATCCCCGGGCATTGCTGCTGTTATGATTAAATTCAATGGGGTTGTCACCCATTACGCCATTGGTCTGGTAAAAATTGTTGACGAAATTGGCGGTACCGCCATAATCAATAGCGCTTCCGTAACCATACCCGGACCCATCATTGGCTCCCCAATCCCATACAATATTGCAACGGAAATCAACCATCATGTTGCCCGTATTGATATTATCGGAACAATGTACGAGAGGATTTCTTTCGCCAACGCCGGCAGCACTCCGGCTGGCAAAAAGATTGTGATGAATGCTGATATCCCTTGTTCCTTCGTATGCTATAAGCATGGCTCCTGACCATCCAGGCTGGCCGCCGCCGATAATGCTGTTCTGCACAGTGATATTATAGGCGCCGGCTGTAATGTCAAAATTGCCATCATTACTGCCGGAGACCGAAATATGATCGAACACCATGTTGTACCCGTTTACCACGTTCAATCCATCATTGCCGGAATTCCTGACACGGATGCTTTTCACGATGATGTCATGGCATCCGTCCTGGAAGGAAAGGCAATTAGCGCTATTGCCATTGTCAAGGGTGATGCCGGGGGAGGGAGCCGTACTGCCGTCAATAGTAAGATTGGCTACAGGAAATTCATTAGAACTGTCCCACTGGAAATTCCTGATCGTGCCACTTACATCAAAGACGATGATACGATCGCTTCCCATTGCATTATAAAGCGATCCGGGACCAACGGAATCGAGGTTGGTAACATGAACCGTTATTTTGCCGGTGCCTCCCGTCGTCACAGAACCAAATCCTTCAAACAGCCTGGGTGCTGTTTTACCTGTATTGCTTTCTTCCTTCCCGCATGAAAAAAACAACAGGAAGTAAATAAGAAGATAGCCGGTCTTTTTGGGTGTGATGGGGCTCATAAGCGCTCACAAATAACGATTTGTTATCATTTTTATTTTGTTCGCAACAAGCTGTATTGACTGGAAAATTCTGTTAGAGCCTGAATTCAATAAACACCCTGCATCCATGACCCGGGCTGCTATCAATGGTCACTTCGCCGTTATAGGCTTCAGCCCTGTGAATGATATTATTTAACCCGATACCCTTTGCTTTCTGTTTCGGATCAAACCCCTTTCCGTCATCAGCTATTTCAAGAGTTAATTTACCATCTTGCTGGGCCATAGTGAGCCTCACTTTTCTCGCGTCGGCATACTTGATAATATTGCTGAATTGTTCCTGCACGATTCGATAGATATTTATTTTAAGGCCTTCCCGGATCATCTCTTCATAGATCTTTATATCGAGATCAACCACAGCTCCGGTGAGCTTAAAGTCCAGCGCCAGGTTTTCAATCGAATCATGCAGGCTAAGATCTGCCAGCGCTGGCGGTACCAGCGACCAGGAAAGTTTCCGGATCTCTTTGATGGCAGCTTCAGTAGCCTGTATCCCTTTCTCGACAAGTTTTTTATCAACCTCTGCAGCAGGCTGGATATTTTTCAGGCATAGATGGGTTACAGCCAGTAGCTGGTTGACATTGTCGTGCAATTCTCTTCCGACCTCGGCGCGGTATTTTTCCTGGGCTTCCATCGAAGCCCGGCTGATCTCGTGCTGCCGGTTGATCCTCGACCTGATTAATTGTTCCTGCAATTGCAAAGTTTCCGTTACGTCATGGATCGTTACCAGGAAAGCCTGTTTGCCTTTATAGCTTATCTCTGAAATAAATGGCTCTACCTGGATTATTTCACCATTCTTTTTCCTGTGCGACCGGATGCTCCTGTCTGCTCCAAATGTTCCTTTTGCCAGCTGTTCTTTTAATAATTGATGATCTTCGGGAGGGCGGAGATCAAATGCCGTGAGTTGCAGGAATTCTTCCCGTGAATAACCATAAAGAGCAAGGGCGGTATTGTTTATTTCGAGACATTTCAATGTTTCTTTGTCGAGTATGCCGTTTGCAAAAGGACTGTCGTTGAACAAACTTTTGTACTGGCTCTCTGATTCCCGCAGGATATTTTCTGTTCTTTTCTTTTCCGTGATGTCCTGTACCGTACCAGTTGCTTTTATGGCCCTGGGTTCCTCATTATACTCGAAATGGCCGCGTTCACTAACCCATTTTTCCCCTGAAGGAGTTACAATTCGGTGATCAATTTCAAACAGCCCTTTTGTCAATCCTTCATTCCAGCAATCCTCCACTTTCTTGCGGTCATCGGGATGCAATACCGATGAATACACGTCATTGCTGATAATAGTTCCCACCGGCAGCTCATAAATGCGGTAAGTTTCTTCCGACCAGTCCACTTTGTTGGTGATTATATTCATATACCAACTGCCGGTCTTCGCCACACGTTGGGCATCTTTTAGCTGTTGTTCACGTGTTATCATCTCACTTTGAAATGAGATGAGCTGTTCTTCATGTTCTTTTTGAACTGTGATCAAATTGAAAACTGCGAGGTATTGAAAGACCTCGTTATTTTTATCAAGCACGGGGGTGATGACTGAATCAATCCAGTAATAAGTTCCGTCCTTTGCTTTGTTTTTTATCTCTCCGCGCCATGGTTTACCCTGACTGATCGTTTTCCACATTTCCCTAAAAAATTCTGGTGGATGATAACCGCTGTTGAGAATCCGGTGTGTACTGCCGATCAGTTCCTCTGATGAGTATTTGGAGATCTCTGTAAACTTGTCGTTGACGTAAATGATCCTGCCAGCCGTGTCGGTAACAGATACTATTGCCGCTACGTTTACTGCAGCTCTGTAAGCCTGCAACGTCGTTGATAGTTCTTCATATTTTCTCTGAAGTGAATCTGCGGGCATAATTCCTGGCTTTAGGGGTGGTTCCTGTCGTTGGCTCGTATAACTCTAATATAATAAATCCGCCCTATTAAATTAACCTTTTGGCCCTGAATACGCTAACCGGTTATCTTCTAACGGCATAGACCAGCTCGTCGAGGCTTTCACCGTTCTTAAAAATCGTTTTCTCATACTTTCCCTCGAGTACAAAACCGGTTTTTTCCAAAATCCGCTGCTGCCGGAGATTGGTCCCAAAGGGGTGTTGCAAAGAGCCGGAAAAAAAGTATTTTTAATAAAACCGATTTGTATGACTTCCTATGTATTGATGCTGCAGGCGGACCCGGATGACCAGGACCTTACAGCGGCCTCCCTGGCTGAGATAAACCCGACTCTCGAAATAAAATATCTAAGCCACCCGGGTGAATTGGACAACTATATGCGTGATAATGGAGAACCGGCGCTCATACTTTTAAATGACCAGGGTACGATCACGGAAAGAGGCCAGGTGTTGCGGTTATTAAAGGGAAATGCCGATTACGGTCATATCCCGGTCGTGGTACTGGGCGAAAAATCATCACCTGATTACGTGAAGGAATGTTACAAGGCGGGGGCCAGCACATTTATCACAAAGCCTTCCTCAT
>DASSFT010000745.1:0-5542 GCA_035694045.1 Chitinophagaceae bacterium | reverse complement strand
CCGCTACATCAAACAAATACTCCACGTCAAAAAACGCCTGAACAAGAACACTGGTGACGCCATAAACTTTATTTCCCTCTTTCGCAGCGATTCGTTGCGCCACTTCTTTCTGGAACATGCCAATCATACATTCCACTTCGTCCTTCCATTCCAATATCTTAAAAAGTATCTGCGTGGAAATATTATAGGGAAAATTGCCGACAACAGTAAATTTCCCGGCAAACGGTTTTTCAATATCCAAAAAACTCCGGTGGATGATCTTGTCCTTAAGAACCGGGTAGGTCTTTAGTAAATAATCCACCTTTTCTTCATCCAGTTCCACGGCCCTGAAATCAATGTCTTTCAGCTGGACCATGTATTTTGTCAACGCTCCTCCCCCGGGGCCCACTTCAAGCAATTGCGAAAACGCCCGTTGTTGCAGCACGTCGACGATCTTGCGGGATATGTTCTCGTCTTTCAGGAAATGCTGGCCCAACGATTTTTTCAGCGTGTACATTCAGCAAAGATAACTTGAATTGCATGTAAAGACGATGCCTTCCCCGGGAGGAAGGCATCTTTATGAAGCCACTACACTGTATATTTAAGGTCATTTAATTTTCAGGATCCTTTGAGTCATCAGTACCTCATTGTTGCCGTTGATGATTTGTAAAACATAGACCTGTGCACCCATTTTCTGCATATCGATTTTTATATCACTGGTGCCGGGATCAAAATTACCAGAACGTTTATAGACGATCTTGCCTTCTACATCGGATAAATTGATCTTCAACTGTGTCTTTTCACCGGCCGATATCCTGATCGTAAAGTGATCTGAAGCAGGGTTAGGGAACACGGTGACGATTGCCCTGGAAGGATCGTAAACGATCTTTATTGTTTTACTAAAGATCTCCTTACCGTTTTTATCCACCTGTTTGATCCGGTAGTAGTTTGATCCGGGTTTTACTCCCTGGTCAATAAACTTATAAGGAAGAGTTGTGTTTTTTCCAAGGCTTACAAAATTATTTCCATCGGCAGATCTTTCGATTTCAAAATAATCGTGCATGGCGTCGGTTTCGGCTTCCCATGTCAACTCAACAACCCCGCTGCCAATCAATTTACCTTCAAAACTGGTAAAATGAGAAGGCAGCGTAACACCGGTATACGTGTATTCCATAATAGACCCGGCGTCTCTCGCCACATAAAATTTTAATCCACTCGGGTGGATCCTTATGCGACGTATACGGTTACCGTCACCCCGGAAATAGGACATAGTATCTTTTCCGTTCGGCAAAGGGAGCACATCTGTACCAGCTGCATTGGGTTTCAGGCGGTAAACTTTATCCTGTTTTAAAGACGATACCAAAACAGATTCGTGCCAACCGGGTATTTTGTTCTGCGAGTAAAAATCAATTGATGAACTGGCAATGGTAGGCCACAGGTTATTGTCTGATTGGGCATACAGGGCGGCCATGTTACCCGCAGTTTCCGTGAATGTTGCATAAATAGGATCCACATAGGAAGGTGTGGCAGAACAAAAACTTTGTTCATTCGGATTAGTCGTCTGGCCGATCTTAAATCCATTCACGTTTCCATCGCAATAACCGGTTACTTTATCCCATCCATAATTCCCCCCGGCCTCTATCACGTTGATCTCGTCGTCGCTTCTATCCTGTTGCTCGGAGCTGAACAACATCGGAGTGCCGCTTACAGCTCCCCACACAAGACCCTGCGGATTGCGATGACCCATTGAATAAACATAGTCACGCGGCGTCATAGTACCGCCATTGTAAAAAGGGTTATCGTTAGGCACCCATGCGCCGAGACCGGCATCTCCATCCGACTCTGTATTGATGCGCAATACTTTTCCTTCCATGACATCCACGTTCTGCGCATTCTCGGCACGGGTTGTATTCAAAAACTGGCCGGCGCCCATATCTCCTATTGTATAATATAAGCGGTATTGGGTATGTGCCGCATCAGAACCGGGCTCTATCGTAGGCCCGATAATAAGACGGCCTGAATTGTGGTCACTGCTCCCGGGAATATTATCCAGCACGATGGTCGGGTTGGATAATGTTGTACCATGATAGTCGAACCTGACGATCTTGGATGTGAAGATGCAGGAAGTATTGGTGCCGGGGCAACTGTTTCGTTCATAAACATACACCGCATAAACCCATGGCTTGGCATTTCTCACAACAGGGTCCGATGAATAAAGATTCGGATGCAGCGCGAGTCCCATCAATCCTCCCTGTGGCTGAGTACCGCTGCCACTGGTGAAATTGATGGATGGGTCTGTTGCACGAAGGTCGACCAAAACGGTTTTGACCCCGTTGGAAACATTGACCCTTGAAATGAGGTAAGCTACATTTTCCGTTACCCACAATGAATCGTTAGGACCATATACAACTTCCCAGGCTTTATTCAGACCCGATATCACTGTACGCTTGGAAAAAGTTTCAAATTGCGCTGATGCCTTAAAGGTGGCAAGAAGCAGCAAAAGGTAGATTGGCTTTTTCATTGAATCTAGGATTGATTAATGTCAAATTATTAAAATTTGTAATCAAATCCCAGCGTCCGGGCAGGTTATTCGGGGTTTGCTGTAAAAACACCCTTGGGAAACGGGAATAAATTCTATGACCGGAGTGGTACATTACTATCCTGGAAGGACTAAAAAAAATCCCGTCCCGGGCAAGCCGGAACGGGATGATAAGTCATTGATAAAGTTTATTAATACTTCTGGATCTTAACCTGCTTGTCTACACCTGCGCCTGAAACAGTCAGGTGATAAATTCCTGCAGAAAGCTTGGCTACATTAACCTGGAAGTTATTTCTGCCTTTTTTCACCTGTACCGAACTAGCCATTACTGTGCGGCCGGCATTGTCAACGATCCTCCAGTGTACCTGGCCATCTGTCAATGCGCCGACGGTGATATTTGTTTTTTCAGTTGCTGGGTTCGGGAACACTGTCACTCTACCTGCCATATCGGCCAGTGTAATAGTCACTACGTTTGAATAATCATAGTTACCATCCTTGTCCACAATTTTCAAACGATAATAAATAATGGGAGCTGACTGTGTAATCGCATCATTATCGATATAGGAATAATCAATGGCAATGCTGCTGTTACCGCTTGCTGTCACTGATCCGATGTATGAATAGCTGTTACCGTCAAGGCTTCTTTCAACCTCAAACCTCGCTGTGTTTATTTCCGAAGCTGTTGTCCAGTTCAACTGCCCTGCATTGTTGACAAGAGCAGCAGTAAACGACAGCATCTGTACTGGCAGCGTGGTAAGTGCCGAATTGGCAAAGAAGAAAGTTGAGAAAGACGGAACTGCATTTGATTGCAACACATAACCGCCGCTAAATGCTGCTTTGGTGATGGTATTAACGATCGAAGCGGTACCTCCTGAGAGTACTGAACTACATATATTATTACTGTTCTTGAAGAGCGATACGTTATTGATAGATCCACCAATACCACTGCCCGGCGCCGCATTCAGCGCATTAAACTCGGCATTGGTAATATATATCCTGACCGCTACGTTTGCGCCAGGCTGAGTTTTAGGTTTGATAGTTATGTTACGGTCTCCATAAAGCCTGTTACCTCCGTCCTTACGAACGGTACCCGAGGCGTTCCTGTACACAGAAGTCCATACGGTATCCAGGTTTTGCCCGTTTGCATAGATCTCGGCAATGATATTACTGTTGGTATCGGTAATAGGTACCCACAGGTTTGTATTGTTATGCGCTGCATTGATCACAACATAATTGCCATTTTCACATTGATTCCCCAATGCTGCAGCAATAGGAATAGTATTGGGTAACGTAGTAGTAAACCCGGCAGCAGGAAAGGCTGCACCCGCGGTGTTATATCCAAGGAATTCGTATTTCTGAACGCAACCTGCGCAGGTACTGATAATAGGATTGTTTGATGTAGGTCCTGAAGTGATAGAACTACTATCAATTACTGCATACATCGTAAGACCATCGGAAGAAACGGCCAGGTCCCTGAAGCGGTTGTGGCTTCTGAACAGCGAAGTAGTATCGGTGAAAGTTCCCGAAGGCAGGGTTGCTGTTCCGGCTGCATTCATGTTTAACCTGATTATTTTTCCGCCTTTCAGCGTACCGATCAACAATGAGTTTTTCCATCCAGGGATCTTGCTGCTATTATAATAGTCCATACCAGAAGTTCCTTCAGAAGGCCAGAGAGAATTGTCCTGGTTGCCGATGTTGAACTGATTATAGATATATTGAACTGTTCCAACAGTAGCAGTAGTTCCTTTAGGTACAGGATAAAATTCAAATATGGGGTTACCGTAAGCAGCACCCAGGTTCCTTGCATTTGTTTTTTCAGACCCGATCAGGGGAAGACTGCTGGCTGAACCACCGGCTTTCGCGGCATCATAGTTAGCATCGGTACTATCTCCGATAACGATGGGATGCCCATAGTTTTTACCAGACTGGAAATAATTGAGCTCATCATCTGTAAATGGACCGTGACTGGTTCCATACAGTTTACCATTGGCATAAACAAAGCCCTGGTTATTTCGGATACCTGTACAATATACAGCGCTTTGGGAAGCACCATTGAATGGGTTACCATCATAGCCAGGACCGCTGGGTATCCATCTATTATATGCACCGGCATCAAGATCAGCATTGATCCTAAAGCGTAATATCTTTCCTTCGTATGAGTTTACGTTCTGAGCTTTGTTAGTACGGTTTGCATTACCAAACTGACCTGCTCCCATATCCCCCTGCGCATAAAACAGGTACATACTGTCAACAACTGGTGCAATGATCAACCTGCCCGAGTTGTGGTCACTACTGCCGGGAAGAGAATCGCACAATGACATAGGGCTGTCAAATTTATTGGTAGCTGTATTGTAAGTAAATCTTACCAGGCGATTGGTATAGAACACACCGGCATTACTCGGCTTTGTACTGTCATAGGTGTACACATAAGCGACGAAAATGAACCGCTTCGGGTTTACCGGGTTGAAAAAATCCGGGTGAATGGCCATTCCCATCATTCCTCCCTGCGGATTGTTGGTACCGATATTGTATTGCATATTATAGATCTGCTGAGCGGCAGGAAGAAAAGTACTTCCGTTTGATATATCCAATACAACCCGGCTTTGACCGGTGATGGGACTTACTTTACTTATCTTATATGCTTTAGCTTCTGTTATCCACAAGCTATCATCAGCGCCATAGGTAACTTCCCAGGGATCCCATAAACGGGGAGTGGGACCTGTTCCGATCCTGAGGTCCGTTTTCCGGAACACTTCATTCCGGACTCCTGCGTCGACATTTGTTTGCGAGAAACTGTAGCTACAAAATAATAGAATTACAGTAATAGTTAAGAGTAGAGGTTTGTTCATAAAATAGTGGCTTTTTCAAACACAAAATATTTACTCCCTGTTTATTATGCAATCGGGGATGTACCCGATTATTTATAGTATATCCCCTTACATAATTCTAGGGGATTATCTATTGCTTGCTCACATGGTATTTACTTATTTTGAAGCATCCATCATCCTTGTATGAACCATGAAT
>DASSFT010000744.1:0-6146 GCA_035694045.1 Chitinophagaceae bacterium | reverse complement strand
CCAGCATTACCAGACATTTAAAGAGAGGTTGAAAGATTTCCCGGTGGTAGTAGATTATGTCAACCGGTTCAAGTCAACCAAAGAAAAAAAAGAAGCAATTAAAAAACTGGAAGAAGGCAAGATCGACATTATGATCGGCACTCATGCCTTGCTGGGAAAGGATGTAAAGTTTAAGGACCTGGGATTACTGGTGATAGATGAAGAACAGAAATTCGGTGTAGGTCACAAGGAAAAGATCAAGACGTTGAAAACAACAGTCGATTGTCTTACGCTAACAGCCACGCCTATCCCGAGGACACTGCAGTTTTCATTGATGGGCGCCCGTGATTTAAGCATCATGAATACACCGCCACCAAACAGGCAACCTATTCAAACGGAGATACAGTTATACAATGAAGATTTTATTCGTGAAGCCATCTATTTCGAGGCGGAACGCGGAGGCCAGGTCTTCTTTATTTACAATCGTGTAAGTGGTTTGGCTGAAATGGCTGCTATTATACAGGCACTTTGCCCGGATCTCAGTATTGGTTATGCGCACGGGCAAATGGAAGGGCATGTGCTGGAAGAAAGGATCCTGGATTTTATTGACAGGAAATATGATGTGCTTGTTTGCACCAATATTGTCGAAAGCGGGGTTGACATTCCTAATGTCAATACGATCATCATTAACAATGCACACCAGTTCGGCCTGAGCGATCTTCACCAGCTCAGGGGCAGGGTGGGCCGCAGCAATAAAAAAGCTTTTTGTTATCTCCTGGCTCCCCCGATGAGCACGTTACCTTCTGATTCGAAGAAGAGATTGCAGACCCTGGAACAGCACAGCGAGCTCGGTAGCGGATTCCAGATCGCGATGAGAGACCTCGACATTCGCGGCGCAGGTAACCTTCTCGGAGGCGAACAAAGCGGTTTTATGGCCGAGATCGGTTTCGAAATGTACCAGAAAATACTGGATGAGTCTATCCGGGAACTGAAGCGAACTGATTTTAAAGAGCTGTTCAAGGAAGAAATCTCAAGACAGGATGATTTTGTACAGGATTGTACCATTGATACCGATCTTGAAATTTTGATACCGGATGAATACGTGGAGAGTATCACTGAAAGATTGTCGTTGTACCAGCGCCTGGATAATAGCGAAACCGATGAGGAATTAGCAGAAATGAAAGCGGAGCTTGCCGACAGGTTCGGTCCCATACCTCCGCAGGTCGAGGACCTGTTTGTCACTGTCAAATCCCGTAAGCTCGCTGTTGACCTGGGTTTTGAGAAAATGTCGCTGAAAAATAATGTGCTTCGCTGCCATTTTATCAACCGGCCGGATTCTCCATATTTTGAATCAAATCTTTTTAACCGGGTCATTCAATATCTCCAGGCGGGGACAAACAAAGGCCGCCTGAAACAAACCGGCAGACTCTTTCTCCTGGTCGTGGAACCCATCAATTCGATGGAAGAGGTGCACCGGTTCCTGTCGGGGTTGCACAAATTCTGTTTCGATAAATCCAGGATCGCAGATTCCGCTGATTTTTAAGGACTCCGCTGATTAATATGGATATTGGACGTTGTTGCACTAACTATATCGACTTCCCAACCTTTGTCCGCGAAATCCATCTGGGAGGACTGCTCGAGGGGGCAAACTGACAATCCGTGCAATCCGCGCTTAAATCAGCGTAATCCGCGTTCTTCTTTTGGTAATATTTGTTATATTTTTATTCCCTATTCCGATTGATATGAGATCCAATCCAGTTCCTGTGATAGCTGCTATGCTGCTATTATCCATTGCCGCTGCCGCCCAGCAGGATACCCGCTATCAATTATTTCTAAAGACAGGTCCCTTCACCCCTGAAAAAAATGTAATCGCCGGAAAGATTGATGAAGTAAATCGAACAGCACCCCAAACAAACGGCAAATCATTTTTGATCATACAATTTGAAACCATTCCGTCTGATGCTGAGCGAAAGCAATTAGCACAGGGTGGAATTGAGTTGCTTGACTATATACCCAACAATGCTTACACGGCTACCGTCAAAGGCGCTTTGAACTCTTCCCTGCTTTTGCAGTCGAAAGCAAGATCTGTCATCGCGTTGACCCCGGAACAAAAAATGCAGCCTGGACTTGCGAGCGGAGCTTATCCTGCCTGGGCTGTAAAAATCGCTGGTACACTCGATGTGCTGATCAGCTTTCCCAAAACATTTTCTTATCAAGAGGTAAGCGCCGTGATAAGACAAATGAATTTTGATGTCATCGCGACTGATCTCGTTTCTTACCGCATCATCGGGTTAAGGGTAGCTCAGAACCGGCTGGCAGAATTAGCTGCCTTATCATGCGTTGAATTTGTGCAGGCTATTCCGGCGCCGGAAAAAGAACTCAATAACCATAGTACAACAGATTCAAGAGCGACCATACTTAATTCTTCATTACCCGGCGGCAGGAATTTAAAGGGCCAGGGTATGGTACTTGGCGTGGGCGATAACAATGATCCGCAAACGCATATTGATTTTGCGAACAGGCTCATCAATCGTTCAGCATTACCCTATGTAAATGGTACAAGCCGTCACGGGACCCATGTCACAGGTACAGCAGCCGGCGCGGGCAATGCTTATGAACTGTATACGGGATATGCCCCGAAAGCAAGGGTGATCACCCAAAACATGGCGGGAATAATAAAAAATGCAGCTACATATGTGAAGGATGACAGTATGATGATCACGAATAACTCGTATGGTAATATCGAAGACGATTGTAAGGCTTTTGGATTGTATGATCTCTATTCAAGAATGATGGATCAAATGGCATTTGATCTTCCCAAGCTGTCAAATGTATTTGCCTCAGGCAACAGCGGCAATTTCACCTGTGCACCGTATCCTCTTCGATTTCATACTGTGTTGGGAAGTTACCAATCAGCAAAAAACGATATAGTTGTCGGCAATACTTCTAATGACGGAACTAATTTTCATACATCCAGCCGAGGCCCTGTCAACGACGGACGTATCAAACCTGAAATAAGTGCATTGGGAGACGCAGTTGTTTCATCTGTAGGACCTGCATCTACCGGTTACGATTTTGCCTGGGGAACCAGCATGTCTTCACCGGCTGTCGCAGGCGGGCTGACACTTTTATACCAGCGATACAAACAGCTAAGCGGGAATAACAACAATCCCAAAAGCGGTTTGATGAAAGTATTACTCTGTAATGGCGCCACCGATCTCGGCAATCCAGGACCGGACTATACTTTTGGTTTCGGCTGGATGAACCTTTTGCGGTCGGTAGACATGCTCGAGAATAACCGTTATATCATTTCTTCAATTGCAACCAGCGGAAACAACACACATAATATCACGATTCCAGCCAACACGGCACAATTAAAAGTGATGTTGTACTGGCATGACCCGGCTGCCTCTTTATTAGCCACTCACACTCTTGTAAACGATCTCGATCTTGAAGTGTCGGATCCTTCCTCAACTATTTCCCTGCCATATATACTGGATACGCTGCCGGCCAATATTACCGCCAATGCGACAACGGGAGCGGATCATATAAATAATATCGAGCAGGTAGTTGTTTCAAATCCCACGGCAGGTACCTATACGATAACCGTAAAAGGGACAGCCGTACCTCTGAATTCACCACAGGAATATTTTCTTGCATACGATATAGTGCCAATTCAGACAGTCATTACCTATCCTTCCGGTGGAGAAAGATTATTACCCGGGGAAAACATAGTCATTCAATGGGAATCATATGGAAACCCGGCAAATACTTTTACGGTTCAATACTCAACTGACGGTGGGAGCAACTGGACAGATATAAATACAAATGTTGCTGCAGACCTGAGGCAACTGCCGTGGACAGTCCCTGCCATCAATACAGGGCAGGCCATGGTGAGGGTCACCCGGAACAGTACAGCTTTTATTTCTACCAGCCAGGCATTTACCATTGTAGGATTACCCACAGCTTCCGTGTCGGGCACGCAATGTGAGGGATATATTTATTTTCATTGGGGGCCGGTTAGCGGAGCCACTGACTACGAGGCCATGATGCTTCGGGGAGATGAGATGGTGTCGATGGGCACAACAACCGACACAACATTTACAATCGCCGGTCTATCGAAGGATTCCGTATACTGGGTTTCAGTAAGAGCACGAGTAAACGGAAGCCCCGGCAGAAGATCGGGTGCCATCTCAAGACAACCGAATAACGGAACCTGTACTGGATCTATTTCCAATAATGATCTGAAAATTGACGCGATACTGGCACCCAGGTCGGGACGATTATTTACTTCTTCTCAACTGAGTGCGGCCACGACAATAAGTGTAAGAATAAAGAACCTTGACGATGCTGCTGTCAATACCTATGATATAAGGTATTCCGTAAACAACGGGCCTTTCACAACAGCTGAATCAGACGGCCCGGTGGCAGCCGGCGGTACTTCAACTCATAATTTCACTGCCACCTATGATTTTTCAGTAGTCGGGATTTACGTACTGCGGGTGGCTGTAACGAATACATCTGCTACAGACCCAGTGGGGGTGAATGATACCATGACGGTTGTCGTTAAACAATTGCCCAACGATCCGATCACGGTTACCAATATCACCGGTTTCCTGGACGATCTGGAAACGGCCATCGACTCGACATATTATAATGGCCAGATCGGTTTGAACGGGGCCGACCGTTATGATTTTGTCAGCTCTACAGTTTATGGACGGGTAAGACCATTTATCAATACAGGGATTGCTTATTCTGGCGACAAGGCATTGACACTGGATTGTTATATAGCCAATGGCGGCGGTACAGCCGATTCGCTGAAAGCCACATTCAATTTATCCCCGCATTTTAATACGCCTGATGATATCCGGCTTGATTTTGTTTACAAAAATCATGGACAGGGACCGGACAATGCCAATAAAATATGGATAAGGGGAGATGACCAAAAACCATGGATCGAAGTATACGATCTGTATGATAACCAGCCCGAGCTGGGTTTGTATAAAAAATCATCCAGTATTCAATTAAGTGATCTACTGACGGCTAATTCACAGGATTTTTCGAGCAGCTTCCAGGTTCGTTTTGGCCAGTTCGGGTATAATATGGCAGCAGATAATGATGGAGGAGAGGGTTATACATTTGATAATATTCATTTGTATAAAGTCGATAATGATATCCAGGCAATAAAATTGGATACTCCTGTTGTTGCCAGTTGTGCATTGACTAATATGGTACCTGTGCGTGTTACGGTTCGCAACAACGCGGATACCACGGTCAATAATATCCCGGTTAAGTTTACTATCGATAACGGTCCCGAAACCATTGACAACATTCCAACGATACCCGGCAACACCAATATTTCATTTCTTTTCACTGGCACAGCCGATCTTTCGGCGTCAGGGGTACATATTGTGAAAGTATGGGTTGAATACCCGGGTGATTCATTCCGGGATAATGATACAGTCACTGTTAATATTCGCAACTCACCGACGATCACTTCTTTCCCTTACCTGGAAAACTTTGAAGCAAGTGATGGGTACTGGTATACAACGGGTAAGAATAATTCCTGGGAATATGGCACTCCATCTTCCAGCAAGATTTCGCGTGCTGCCAGCGGTAGCAAGGCCTGGAAGACAAACCTGGCCGGCACTTATAAAGACCAGCAGCTTTCTTATCTCTATTCGCCCTGTTTTAATATCGCGGGGATGACTAATCCCACTTTGAGTTTAAGTATTGCACTGGATCTCGAGGACTGTGGCGGCTTTTACTGCGACGGGGCCTATATGGAATATTCTACCGACGGAAGCAGTTGGACCCGGCTCGGCGCTTATAGCCAGGGAACTAACTGGTACAATAAAAATTATTCAGGCAACAATCTTTGGAGCGTGCAAAACTATACCCGCTGGCATGTTGCTACCATTCCTTTGCCCAGCGGCCCTGCTTACGATCATTTGCGCCTGCGGTTTGTTGTCAATTCCGATCCTTTTGTTAACCGCGAAGGCATTGCGATAGATGACATTCACATTTACGATAATATTTATGGAATATATGACGGGCCACCCTTTACAAGCAATACGGTCAACCAGTCAACTGTCAATGGCAATAGCTGGATCAATTTTACGGATGGCGGGAAATTGATTGCTTCAGTAAATCCCAATGGCCGTGAT
>DASSFT010000743.1:0-2871 GCA_035694045.1 Chitinophagaceae bacterium | reverse complement strand
GTAGACCTTATCACAATGACATGGAACTGGTCTTTGGCTCTCAGTATCCGCCCAAAATTTTCTGCCACTTTGAATATATACTCGAGGTTAAGATGGCCTGTACTGCTCGAAGGCGTACCCACTGCCACGATAGAAAGCTCGGTATCGAGAATGGCCTTGCTATAGTCAGTGGTGGCGGATATCCTGCACTTGTTGTGCTCCTCGCGGATAATATGATCGATGTCTTTCTCAATGATGGTAGCCAGACCGGAATTGATCTGCTTGACTTTTGTTTCACTGACGTCAACGCCGATAACAGTGTGTCCGTTGCGGGCAAGGCAGCCAAGGCTTACGCAGCCGACATAACCTAGCCCAAAAATGCTGATGTTCATGCTCTGTTGATGATTTTGATATACGTAATTAAGGTTAATGATTCTTCATTGGACACATATTCGCCCATGATCACGGTGGATTTATCTTTTTTCATAAAGGAAGGTGAATACCATCCCAAAGTATATTCATCCAAAGCCCGGATGGCTTGTGAACTAATAACCGGATCGAAAGTCAATTCGATGGTGGACGGAGTATCTTTTCTTCCCAGTACATAAGTATTGCCTGAAGTTTTCATGACATATACGTCAGGATGCAGGTGAAAAGGAATATTGATCACGCAATCCGGTTTTCCGGATTCAACCAGGTCGGATATTTTCAGGTAATCTTTTTCCTTGTTGAATTCAACGGTCCGGGTATGATTGACTTTATCTTTTTTGTAGCCATTATGTGTAGCGGTGATCACATCAAATTCATCAGAACTTTTTGCTTTCAGGATGGATGACCGGTAGTGATTCCTCCATAACGTAGGTCCCGACAGCAATGCCTGGTCCGAATTGTTGATGGTAACGGTATTATGCGCCAGTGTGCTGACGAAATATTTTCTCCATTCGGCATGGGTATGGTATGCATAAGTACCGGGATCAACCAGGAAAGGATAGCCATCTATGTGTACAATGATGGATAATGCATCCGCATGCCCATGAGCGGCAATCGAAAGATAACCCAGTGGAGCGGCATCAAAATGACAATAGATCTCCTTGTCATGGTCCAGGTGTTTGCGTAAAATGAAATGTCCTTCTTTTTCATAAAAGGCAGAACGGACCGGGGAACTGTGATGCTTAAACTGGTCCCAAACAGATTTGCCATTAAATCGGCTCGTCAGCAAATGGGATTTCATATCCCATTGTGCACCGCAGCGCTTCAACTCAGGCCGGCTAAAAAGAACAGCTGCAGTATTCAATATCGAAAGGAAATTGTTAGTCTCGGTATCGCCATCCGGCAATATCACTCTTCCATCGTCTTCATCGCCATACTTTGGACAATTGCCGTTCATGTCCAGGAGATTGTTGATGTAGTTGCAAATTGCTTTGAGGCTGTTCGTATACTTTGCCGAGAACGCAATTCCAGAATGTTCGGCGGCGATATACGATAGCAGGAACATGTCGGTGATAAACTGGATATATCCCGAAGCTTCTTCCTTGTTTATACCGTTTTCACTATGTTGTTTGAGAATTTCTCTCTCGAGACCGCGGCGGCTTTTTTTCAACCAACTATGTGATTCCCTGAACTTCCAAAGGCTGGAGGCAATAAACAGACCGGCGTATTCGCATATCAGGTGATTGTTTGCCGAAGAATGATAGGAGGGGTTCCTGGAACTATATACGCAATGGGTATAGATCAAGGGCAGCCATACTTCCTCGCGGAAAGATTTGTATTTTTCTTCCTTTTGCCAGGCTTCATCTTTTTCCAGTAGTATCCAGCACCAGTACCAGTTGATCAGTCGCAGGTTTATTTCGATGTTGCTGTACCAGTTGATCCCTTTTAAATATGGGTTCTGCTCGTTCCATGAAGTCATGATGGATACAAACAGGTCCAGCTTACTTCTATCTCTTGTTATTTTGTAATCAGTAAGTAACGGGATCAAAAATTGAAGCCTGTTAACTTCCCAAACCGCTTTGGCGCTTCCAAATTTGTCTGTACGGATGTCGATCGTCTTAGAGAACGTAAGTGGGAATCTTTTGCGGGAAAAGATATCCATATGGAAATCCATGTTTGCATGAATGTCCAGTGGGTGGCCAAACACCAGGAATTTTCCTGGTATCATTATCTCTGTAAAGGAAAAATCGAAATTGACCCTGTTTACCGAGACATAATCATAAATAGGTTTGGGTGTGAACAGTTTTTCGAAGGAGCGTTGCTGGATTTGCTTCGCCCTGAAAAAAAGTTCAGGTACATTCATCGTACTTAACCGGCTATAATACCATTTTAATCTTCCTGTGATCATAGTTTTAAGAAATTTCTGAGTAGAGCTTTTCTAATTCTGATTTTATACTTTCCGGGTAAAAATAAGTAGCGGTATTCATAGCATGTTTCCTCATACAATCATATCCCGAACGGTCATCGATCACATCAAAGAGGATTTTTTTTAGCTGGTTCATATCACCGGGTGTAAACAGGATCCCATTTTTGGAATCCTCTACTACTTCGGGTATGCTGCCCACCGGCGTAGTGATGACAGGTTTGCCGAAACTGAATGCTTCCAGTATCGTCATTGGCATGGCTTCCTCGTAGGTGGGCAGGATAAAATAATCTGATTGATAAAAGAACTTGTCTTTTTCGCCGCCCTGGACCCAGCCGATGTATTCAGCCAGGTCGCGGATTCCACCTTCGGCAATAGTGTTCTTCAGTCTTTCTACTTCATGGTTGCCACCGATCAGGAATTTGCATTTGCCCCTTAATGTATTCTGCTCACGGATAATGAGGTCAACGAGATCGAAAATTCCTTTGTGATCTGCGATCCGGCCCAGGAAGAGAAAAACGACTTCTGCGTTTTTTTTG
>DASSFT010000742.1:0-7579 GCA_035694045.1 Chitinophagaceae bacterium | reverse complement strand
ATATCGAACCGATGATCACCTATGGTACCAATCCGGGCATGGGCGTTGGCGTGACAGGACATGTGCCTTCGCTCAGTGAAATAGATGAAAAAGAAAAACCTTCGTTTGAAAAATCGCTTGCTTACATGGGACTTCAGCCGGGGGCAAACATTAAAGGCAGAAAAGTTGACTATGTGTTTATCGGTAGTTGTACGAATAGCCGTATCGAAGACCTGAGAATGGTGGCTTCGTTTGTGAAAGGTAAACATAAAGCCAATAACGTGGAAGTATGGGTTGTGCCTGGCAGTAAACAGGTCGAAAAACAGGCTATTGAAGAAGGGATTGACAAGGTGTTTTCCGATGCGGGCTTTATGCTCCGCCAACCGGGCTGCAGTGCCTGCCTCGGTATGAATGAAGATAAAATTCCAGCTGGCAAATATTGTATTTCAACATCCAACAGGAATTTCGAAGGAAGACAGGGCCCCAATGCAAGAACCTTCCTGGCAAGTCCATTGACAGCAGCCCTGGCTGCTATTACAGGCGAGGTTGGCGATATAAGAGAGCATTATAAAGAAACTGAACTGGTCACGAATTAAAATTATACATGAGCAAGCAGATAAATATTATAAGATCCACTGCAGTTCCTGTGAACATTGAAAATGTAGACACGGACCAGATCATTCCAGCCCGTTTCTTAAAAGCAACAAGCCGGGAAGGATTTGGCAAAAATCTTTTCCGTGACTGGAGATATGAAAATGATGATGAAACGAAACCGAAAAAAAACTTCCCGTTAAACAACCCGGTTTATAAAGGAAAGATACTGGTGGCCGCAAAGAATTTTGGTTGCGGATCATCAAGGGAACATGCGGCATGGGCGATCAAAGACTATGGATTCGATGTAGTGGTCAGTAGTTTTTTTGCAGACATTTTTAAAAATAATGCAATGAACAATTTCCTGTTGCCCGTTACGGTCAGCGAGGGATTTCTGCAAAAACTATTTGCGGCAATAGAAAAGGATCCAGCTGCTGAGCTGGAAGTGAACCTGGAGGAACAAACTATCAAATTGCCGGATGGCGACTGGCAGGCTTTTGAGATCAACAATTATAAAAAGACCTGTATGCTGAACGGGTATGACGATATCGATTACCTGTTAAGCATCAAAGACGATATAAATCGATACGAGACGAAAAGAGTTTTTCAATTATAAATACTCCGTCGGTTGGCGGAAGCAACTATGAAAAAACAAATTACTGTAATAGAAGGTGACGGGATTGGTCCCGAAGTGACAAGACAGTCTGTACGGGTACTGGATGCCATTGCTCACACATTCAATCATGACTTCCATTATACTTATTGTCTGATGGGAGCCGATGCTATTGATAAAACGGGGAATCCCCTACCCGACGAAACTATTGAAGCATGTCTGAATAGCGACGCAATCCTCTTCGGAGCTATTGGTCATCCCAGGTATGATAACGATCCTACGGCTAAAGTAAGACCCGAGCAGGGACTGCTAAAGCTCAGGAAATCCCTGCAATTGTTTGCCAATATCCGCCCCGTTACAACTTACACTTCTTTGCATCATCTTTCCCCGTTAAAACCCAAAAATATAGAAGGCGTCGATTTCGTCATCTTCCGCGAACTCACCGGCGGTATCTATTTCGGAAAGAAAGAAATCAATGCCGACGGAACACAGGCATCAGACGAATGTGTTTATTCGAAGGAAGAGATTGAACGCATTACACACCTGGCCTTCCAGTCTGCACAAAAAAGAAGAAATAAGCTGACCCTGGTTGATAAGGCTAACGTACTTGAAACTTCCAGGCTTTGGCGAAAAGTAGTACAGGACATTGCTTCGCAATACACCGATGTAAAGGTCGATTTCCTTTTTGTAGATAATGCAGCTATGCAAATCATCCTGAACCCCAAACAATTCGATGTCATACTAACCGAAAACATGTTTGGCGATATCATCAGCGATGAGGCCAGTGTGATCACTGGTTCGCTAGGCCTGCTGCCGTCTGCATCCGTGGGTAAAGGCAATGCATTGTTTGAACCCATTCACGGATCTTACCCTCAGGCTGCAGGAAAAGACATCGCAAACCCCCTCGGCTCTATCCTGTCGGCTGCTATGTTGCTTGATCATTTGAACCTTGCAAAAGAAGCGGCGCTGGTACGGGAAGCTGTCAACTGGACCCTTCAAAACAGTTTTGTGACAAAGGATATTGACCCGGTGAATTTTTATTTCACCTCCACCATCGGTGAGCTGATAAGCGATTATGTGTCCGGGAAGATTCCCGCATCGGTGAAGAAAGAGAATATCGAGTTGAGGAAATCAACGATAATATGATATAACCAGGACCGCGGATTTAGAGGACTAAACCAAAATGAATGAAGGCGTTAAGGTGACCATTTAGTCATGAAAATCCCGGCTCTAAAAATAATTGCTTGCCAAAGCTCTTTTTTCGGACGGTGGGTGTATATTCGTAGTGCATACACTCTTATGTTGAAGAACAAAGTATATAATGTGATCTCAGTGGTAACCTCAATTATTATTGTGGTGGTCATTATTATATCTTCTACAACAGGAGGTGGTGCATAAAGTATAAACAAATAACAACGATATACAAAACCCGCCTCCAGAAAGGCGGGTTTTTTTTGGCCTCCCCAAACCCCTCCTAGGAGGGGCCTTAAGGTCGCCTAAAGAAGAAAACCACAAAACTATAAACGATTTAAAACCTTCCGCCGAGGCGGAGAGATTGGGAGGGTACTAAAATGGAATACTACAACGATAAAACAATTGTTTACCTGAACGGCGAGTTTGTGAAAGCTGCAGAGGCTAAGATGGATCTCTATAGCCAGTCGCTTCATTATGGTTATTCGGTGTTCGAAGGTATCCGTTCGTACAAGACTGTGAACGGGGAAACACGGATATTCAAGGCAAAAGAACATTTTGATCGGCTTGAGCAGTCAGCTGCCGCGGTAAACATGCCGTATCATTGGACGACTGAACAATTGACCGAAGTCACTTATGAAACCTTGAAAAGAAATAACCTGCAGGATGCGTACATACGACCTGTCGTTTACGCCCCCGCTAATATGAGCTTTGTAAAAAACAAAGAGTCGTTTATTGTCATAGAAGTATGGGAAATGCAGCCTTTTCTCGGTGAAAAATTATTACGCGTGATGACAAGCTCTTTCGAAAGACCTAACCCGAAAGCGTTTAAGATACATGCCAAAGCAACGGGTCATTACGTGAATTCACTCCTGGCTAGCCAGGAAGCAAAGACCAATGGATTTGACGAAGCACTTCTCCTGGATATGAATGGATTTGTGGCAGAAGGTCCTGGCGCCAATATATTTTATGAAAAAAATGGTAAGCTGTACACACCCGCACTGGGCAATATCCTGCCTGGAATAACAAGAGCAACCGTATTGGAGTTGTGTGATGAATTGGGAATAGCCGTCGAAGAAAAATTATTCACGATAGATGAGTTGAAAAAGGCCGATGCTGTTTTCTATTGCGGTACGGCAGCTGAAGTAATTGGATGGGAAAGTTTGGATGAAACTGTATTTCCCAATCCATGGAATAAAACGGTGAGCCAGGTAATACAAAAAGCTTACAAGCATAAGGTGATCGAGAAAGAATATAAGGACGTATTGGAATTAGCAGAATGAATCTTGAATTAACATGGCGGAATTAAATAAATATTCGAAAACAATTACGCAGGACCCCACCCAACCGGCCGCACAGGCTATGTTGTATGGCATCGGCCTGACCGATGAAGATTTAAAGAAAGCCCAGGTAGGGATCGTTAGCATGGGCTATGACGGAAATACCTGCAATATGCACCTGAACGAACTGGCAAGAGTGATCAAGCAGGGAGTCTGGGATAATGACCTCGTCGGTTTAATATTTAATACGATCGGGGTAAGCGATGGCATTAGCAACGGGACAGAAGGCATGCGTTATTCATTGGTCAGTCGTGATATCATTGCAGACAGTATTGAAACCGTATGCGGCGCTCAATACTATGATGGTTTAATCGCTGTACCCGGTTGTGATAAGAATATGCCTGGCTCCGTCATCGCAATGGGCAGATTGAATCGCCCGGCGATAATGGTTTACGGGGGAACAATTGCGGCTGGAAAATATAAAGGTGAGGACCTTAATATCATTTCTTCGTTTGAAGCACTGGGAAAAAAGATAGCAGGGCAACTCAACGATGAAGATTTTAATGGAATTGTGCGCAACAGTTGTCCCGGGGCTGGCGCTTGCGGCGGCATGTATACCGCCAATACCATGGCGTCTGCCATTGAAGCGCTGGGAATGAGTCTTCCCTACTCATCTTCCAATCCCGCGCTGAGCGAAGAAAAACAAAAGGAATGCGCGGCAGCAGGCAAGGCAATCCGTTTGCTGTTGGAAAAAGATATAAAGCCTTCGGACATCATGACCAAGAAAGCATTTGAAAATGCGATCACGATCATCATGGTGCTGGGTGGAAGCACGAATGCAGTGTTGCATTTAATTGCTATCGCAAAAAGCGTGAACTTAAAACTGACACAGGACGATTTTCAAAAAATAAGCAATAAGGTTCCTGTACTAGCTGATTTCAAACCCTCTGGAAAATATCTCATGCAGGATCTGCATGAACATGGCGGCGTGCCTGCAGTAATGAAATATTTATTGCAAAACGGATTGCTCCATGGCGATTGTTTGACAGTGACCGGTAAAACGGTAGCAGAAAATTTAGCAGGTGTGCCTGAACTGGATTTTACCACACAGAAAATTATTTACCCCCTCGAGCAACCAATAAAAAAAACGGGGCACCTGCAAATTCTGTATGGCAATCTTGCCGAAAATGGAAGCGTTGCAAAGATCAGTGGGAAAGAAGGTGAAAAATTTGAGGGCCCTGCCAGGGTATTCGATGGAGAATTCGAATTGATCGCGGGAATCAACTCAGGTAAGATTAAAAAGGGTGATGTGGTGGTTATCCGTAACGTGGGGCCGAAAGGAGCTCCCGGTATGCCCGAGATGCTGAAACCTACTTCTGCAATTATCGGTGCCGGTCTCGGCAAATCAATTGCGCTGATCACCGACGGAAGATTCAGTGGAGGTACCCATGGGTTCGTTGTGGGTCATATCACACCCGAAGCCTATGAAGGAGGGCTGATCGCCCTGGTGCACGACGATGATATCATCAAGATCGACGCTAATAAAAATAAGATAACGCTGAAAGTGAGTGACAAGGAAATTGAGAAAAGAAGAAAGAAATGGAAACAGCCGAAGCTCAAAGCGACAAAAGGGGTTCTGTTCAAATACGCGATGAGTGTGAAACCGGCAGATGAAGGTTGCGTAACTGACGAAGCATAATAAACTATGACAAAGAACTATTTTATGCAATTGGCCGACTATAATACCTGGGCAAACGATATTGTTCACTCCTGGTTTGATCAATTAACAGATGAACAATGGCAACAGGCTATTGTCAGCAGTTTTACCAGCCTGTCGGCAACAGCTTTGCATACGGCTGGCGCCGAAACAATTTGGCTTGACCGGTTGAACAAAGTCGCCGAACCACGCTGGTTGGTGAAGACACTTAAAGGTGAAAAGAAGGAAGTGCAGGATGCATGGAAAGCTTCTTCGTCAGGTTTACAAACCCTTGTCGAGAATTTCGATGAAACAAAACTGGCAGAAACAGTAAGCTTTAAGCGTCCTGATGGAAATACTTACCAGCTTAAGTTCCATGAGATATTTGCACACGTTTTCAATCATTCGACTTATCACCGTGGGCAAATAGTAACTATGCTGAGACAGGTGGGTTTTACAAATATTCATTCGATAGACATGTCAACCTATTTCTGGAATAAGAAAGCCCCCAATCCCGATTGATATCGGGACCCCAGGGGGGACTTTGAACATAAATAACTTATAAATTCATTAATGTTATGAAAGCGGAAACAGAAACACTAGAAAAAATAGAGACACCCCAAAAAACGGAGTCTCCAAAATCCCCCCTTTGGGGGGTTGGGGGGGCCTCAGGTTCCGTGGCTGTGATGGAAGCCCTGGTTGCAGAAAATGTGGAAACGATCTTCGGTTATCCCGGCGGCGCTATCATGCCCATCTATGATGCATTATATGATTACAATGAAAAACTGCAACACATATTGGTTCGCCATGAGCAGGGAGCCATTCATGCAGCACAGGGCTATGCAAGGGCTTCAGGTAAATGCGGTGTAGTATTTGCCACCAGCGGGCCTGGCGCAACCAACCTGGTAACAGGTCTTGCCGATGCAATGATTGACTCTACCCCGGTTGTTTGTATCACAGGCCAGGTGTTTGCTCACTTGCTCGGGACCGACGCCTTTCAGGAAACAGATGTGATCAATATTACTACGCCGGTCACCAAATGGAATTACCAGGTGACCGATGCAACGGAAATTCCTACCGTTCTTGCTAAAGCCTTTTATATAGCCAAAAGCGGTAGACCGGGACCGGTGGTTATTGATATCACAAAGAATGCACAGCTTCAAAAGTTCGACTATAACGGTTATGAAAAATGTGAACACATACGCAGTTACCGCCCCAAACCAATCATAAGGAAAAAATTTATCGAAGAAGCTGCTAAACTCATCAATGCTGCCGAACAGCCCTTCGTGATATTCGGGCAGGGCGTAATATTGGGAAAAGCTGAAAAAGAATTTAAAAAATTTATAGAAAAGGCCGGCATTCCCGCCGCCTGGACGATCATGGGCATGAGTGCCATCCCGACCGATCATCCGTTGGGTGTCGGTATGCTTGGAATGCACGGCAATTATGGTCCAAATGTGTTGACGAATGAATGCGATGTATTGATCGCAGTGGGAATGAGGTTCGATGATCGGGTTACCGGCCGTTTGGACAAATATGCAAAACAGGCAAAGGTTATTCATCTCGATATAGACCCTGCTGAAATAGATAAAAATGTAAAAGCAACGGTGCCGGTCTGGGGCGATTGCAAAGAAACTCTGCCATTGTTGACTGAACTGGTTGAGCAAAAAGTTTATCCCCAGTGGTTACAGCGGTTCAGGGACTACATGCAAAAAGAAGAGGACAAGGTAATAAAAGAGGAATTAAATCCAAGCAGCGATACGCTGACAATGGGCGAAGTGATAAAAGAGCTGAACGAATTAACAAAAGGCGATGCGATCGTTGTCACAGACGTCGGTCAGCATCAGATGGTCGCCTGCCGCTACACACGGTTCAACCAAACAAAAAGCAATATCACCAGCGGCGGGTTGGGAACGATGGGTTATGCACTGCCAGCCGCTATTGGTGCTGCTTACGGCGATCCGTCCAGGCCCACTGTTGCCATCATTGGTGACGGAGGTTTCCAAATGACGCTGCAGGAGTTGGGAACAATCATGCAGTTCAAACCCAATGTCAAGATCATCATCCTGAATAATAATTTCCTGGGAATGGTAAGACAATGGCAGCAGTTGTTTCATGAAAACAGGTATTCTTTCGTAGATATTACCAGCCCGGATTTTGTACAAGTCGCAAAGGGTTTTGGTATTCCAGGGAAAAGCATTTCGAAAAGGGAAGACATAGTACCTACTC
>DASSFT010000741.1:0-2369 GCA_035694045.1 Chitinophagaceae bacterium | reverse complement strand
ACCATCATTGAAGGCACCAGCGGCAATACCGGGATGGGTCTCGCGCTGGCTGCTGTTGTGAAAGGCTACAAATGCATTTTTGTTACAACCGATAAACAATCAAAAGAGAAAGCAGATATATTAAAAGCCGTCGGCGCAGAGGTCATCGTTTGTCCCACCAATGTGCTGCCTGAAGATCCGAGGAGTTATTATAGCGTAGCTGCGAGGTTGGCGACCGAAATCCCGAACTCTTATCACATGAACCAGTATGATAACCTGGCAAACCGCCTGGCGCATTATGAAACCACCGGTCCTGAGATATGGAAGCAAACGGATGGAAAGCTTACGCATTTTGTCTGTACGGCGGGAACCGGGGGCACTATTACTGGTGTGGCCCAATACCTGAAAGAGAAAAATCCGAACATACAGGTCTGGGCTATAGATGTATATGGTTCTTTATTGACAAAATATTTTAGAACTGGTGAAATAGACATGAAGGAAGTTCACCCCTATATTTCTGAAGGGTTTGGAGAGGATTTCGTGCCCAAGAATTATGACATGAGTGTGATTGATCATTTTGAACAGGTAACTGATAAAGATGGAGCTGTGATGGCGCGGAAATTGGCGAAGGAAGAAGGTTTGTTTTGCGGATACAGCGCAGGTAGTTGCCTGCAGGGGCTGATTCAGCTCAAAGGCCGTTTAAAAAAGGACGACCTGGTCGTTTGTATTTTTCATGATCATGGCAGCCGTTACGTAGCCAAGATATACAATGACCAGTGGATGATTGAAAGAGGTTTCCTCGATGTAAAAACGTTCAAGGATGTGATCAGCTCCAGGGGAACAAAGAGACTGATAACGATAGAAGCAGATAAAACAGTTGCTGAAGCGGTCGAGCTGATGAAAAAATATGATATCGAGCAAATACCTGTAATGAATGGCAATGGCCCTGTAGGTGCCATTAGTGAAGGCGGCTTATTTCAGAAAATATTCGATAATCCCGAGATCAAGAACTCCAAAATAGAAGACGTCATTGAACCTCCTTTACCAGTTGTAGCCTTCGACACCCCTGTAGAGAAGCTCAGCCCTCTTATCAACAAGGGAAATGGGGCTGTTTTGTCGAAGGATGATGGGGGAAATTATCATATTGTAACAAAATATGATGTGTTGCAGGCCCTCGGAAATTAGACACAATAAATACTCTTTTGATTTTTGTCAAACCCTGCAACGTTTGCATAAGGCTATTTTAGTAGAAATACGATTTTCAGGCTGTTAATAGCGAAAGAACTGCATCGGTGTTTACGATAAATACTGATGGATTTCTCACATTGAAGTTGAGTTAATTTGCTCTATATTCTTAATAAACTGCCAATTATATTTGTTGCCGAAGTTGATTGATAGCTGAAAGTCTAAAATCCAATATCACCTGAAAAAACCGACCGAAGCTAACCGACCAAATCCTTAGAAAAACCAAACCTGAAATCCAATATCAATCAACTTCCTTCTTTGAAATAACCGTTTTTAAGTCCAAATCCTTTAAAAAAAACCGGGTCCTAAGAAAAATCCAGAAACTGATTCCTTCGAAAATTATCATCCTAGAAAAACCAAACCGTCCAAAAAAGAGAGTTTGAAATCCGGGTCCAGAAAAACCAAAAGTCACCAATCCCATTGAAGAACCACCAGGATCCTAGAAAAACCCTCGTAGTCACCGTGTCCAAGCCCATTGAAAGAATTAAAGTCCTAAACCCCTCCTGCAATCCACCAGGGTCGCAGGAGGCGCGGTGATTTTCACTCAACGCTCCTTCCTCGCAGTTACGTGAATGGTCAATGGTGAGTGGTCAATAGATCCCAATACTTTGACGTTAACTCTGTAACTAAACCCCACAATTATATCATTTACTTCTTCGCCTTCGCCGGAATCTCTTCCTCAATTCACAATTCTTAATTCTTGCTCATTGTATTTTTGCTGCAAACGGTAGCATGCCTTCATTTACAGATCAGACAGGCAGAAAAATAACGCTTGATAAGATTCCTCAACGAATCATCTCTTTGGTTCCTTCACAGACTGAATTGCTTTATAGCCTGGGATTGAATGAACAGGTGGTTGGCATCACCAAATTTTGTGTACATCCGGAAGAATGGTTTCACAGCAAAACACGAATCGGTGGAACCAAGGAGCTAAAACCCGATATAATACATCAATTAAAGCCCGATCTTATTATTACTAATAAAGAAGAAAATGTAAGGGAACAGGTAGAAGAACTGGCAGAGCTTTATCCCCTGTGGGTAAGTGATGTCAATGATGTCTCCAGTGCATTTGAAATGATAAACCAGGTAGGTTTGATGACCGGCCGGCAGGAAGAAGCGGCTAAACTGGTGGCCGCCATTCAAGC
>DASSFT010000740.1:0-2956 GCA_035694045.1 Chitinophagaceae bacterium | reverse complement strand
GAAAAGGATTCCCGTATTAAAAATAAATATATTTTAGGCTGTTTTCCTCAAATACTCCTGGCGGAAAGGGGCAGAGGGAGTGTGAAGGCTAAATTTGATTTAAGAAAGGAGAGGATGATATGAGTACTTATAAATATTGCCTGTTGGCTTTGTTAGTCGTCACCATTATCTATGATATTACAAATGTCCTCCAGCGCAGGTAGCTGGGTGGATAAAGAGCTTTTTTCAAATATTGCCAGGTATTCACCTTTCATCAATGCGGGATCAAAATTTCTTTTTTGGTATTCCGTAGCCGAGTAAGCTTTAGTCACTTCTTCCCCGATAGTTTCTTTTACATCTACAACAATATAACCATCACCATGATCCGGAAGGGGGTCATTCTTAAAGTAAAGCAGACCTTCATATCTCCTGCCATCCCGCGAAATATGGGCAAAGATGCCTGTACCCGGATTTCCTTTTCCTTCGGTAATTAATTTTTTTAAGCTTTCGCGGATATAAAAATTCCATCCTTTTTCGCAATCGGTGTAACATTCAATATCCGGCGTCAACCCAATATGCGTCATCGTGATTTGGGTATCGCTATTATTAGTTGTGATCTCCCAGGCGATTTCTGTGTTTTCCCATTGCCTTACATTTTTAAACAGGGGTAAATAGCTTTCTGTAACCTGCCAGGTTATTTTTTTATTAGGAACAAGCTCCTTTATCTCGAAGACACCAAAAGTTTTTCCGAAACGAACGGTGAAAGAATCATTGAGGTATAGGGCGCTACCCTGGAAATTGGTTGCCCACCATTTGGAAACTTCACCGATCGCTTCAAATGCTTCTTTCGGAGCAGCGCTGACCGCAATGCTACATGTGTAGTCTTGTCCTTTCATTTTTTTGCTTTTTGGTTCAATACGCTTTCCAGTTTTTTGAGTCTTTCACCCCAGAACCTGTCAAATGAGTTTATCCATTCCTGTAATTCATTAAAACCATCCTGTTTAAGCATACAATATCTTTCCCTACCGATATCCTGGATAGAAATGAAGCCGGCAGTATGCAGAATTTTAATATGCTTGGAAACAGCAGGCCGGCTCATGTCGAAATTCCCAGCCAGGTTATTAATGGTTAAACTGTTTCTTGACAATAACTGTAACATTTGCCTTCTGCTTGGATCGGCTATCACCTGGAATGTATCAAGTGTGGACAATGCCATCTTTTGCTGCATTTATTAGATTAGGAATCTTGTGCATGTTCTTAAGCCAACCCTGGTCCATAAGAGAGAAGATATCCAGGTTGGAGATTTCAGAAAAGCTATGTTCCAGTAAAAGCTCGGTACCGCCGTCTTTGGACACAAGGGTCCATTCAACAACCGAGTTCATCGTAATAACGCCGTCGGAGGGACCGCCTTTCCACGAAAAGGAAAGCTTTTTCAAAGGAACAACTTCCAGCACCTGACAATACACGATCCCATTGAAGTCAACATTGGGCATTGGCTTTGTCCTGAACTGGAAATTATGTCCCACGACAGCCTGAAAATCATTTGGCATCAGCCATTCTGCTATCAATTGCGGTTGGGTCAGGTATTCCCAAACCATCTCAGGAGGATGGGGATAGAATAATGAGTGTTTGATGTTTTTTGCCATGATATGTAACTTTTAAGTTACCCCAAAGTATATGTAACTTTTGAGTTACGCAAATTTTTTTTGAAAAAAAATTACAGGAGTGCAAAAATCAATTCACTTCCAGTTCATCCTTTGTCAGCATTTTTGGAAAAGGCTGGTGCGGTTCAGCCTGGTACCAGAATACAGTCGAACTGATATCAGATTGCTGGACGAGATAACGTCCACCGCTTTTCCAACCGAGGTCCTGGATAGTTACTTTCAGGCTTTTTTCAAATCGAATAGGATCCATGATATGCCAGCGGTACATACCAAAGCGCTGCATCACATTGTAGTGACCATCACCGCGGACCACCTGGTGCAAACCGGTATATGCTGTAGAAAATTCTGTGTAGTTCACTTCGTCAATTCCTAACGAATTTTTCTTTCGTGTGTCAAAATCATAAGAGCCGCAGAAATAATCTTCCGTGCCGGTACCATTGATGGTAGGAAATTTTGTATCGCCATCCATATAGAATTTTATCTCTCCCTCACCCCACCATCCATTGTTGCTTACACCCCAGGCAAGATAAGTGCCCACATACTGTCCCTTGCCCCGGATACTATCGACAAGGGTACATACTCCATCTTTTACTTTATTGGCCCTCCGATATTGTGCATGAAAATAAGCTGCATCATCCGGAACTTCTGTCAGCGTATAGTCGATCTGAAAATACAGGGTCATTGCTTCGGTATTGATATTCGTCATTGTGATCTTACATTTCTTGCGGAAGGGCATCACCCAATAACAGTTGAATGCGCTTCCCGGGTTGATCGTCACTGGCTGCGAATTAAGATGTGCATAGCTTCCCCATCCCGCGCCAAAAAAATCACCCACCGGAGTTTCTACTGAAGCTTCCTTTTCATCATCCCAGTAAAAGCGAAAGATTGAATAACGCCAATTGCCTGTTGGTGTCATCCAGATATGCTGAATGGCACCGGGGCCCGTGATGTCCGCCATCGTAAATGTTTCGCCGGGTTTTATCACAACATAGGGATTCACTTTCCATCCCTGGCCAAGATCCCGGGCTGCATTTTTCGCATTCCCATTTTCCAACGTAGCCATGCCACCCTTACCCGGTTCCCCCGTTGGGTTCTCGGGGCTGATCGAGCGGGTCTTTGCATCGCTAAGGCGAAAGAGATTGCCCAGGTTCATGTTCAGTCCATCAAATTTTGTTTTCTGGGCGTTTGCAAGAGAAAATGTCAATACTAAAAAGTAAAGCAGTCGTTTCATGTTGAAGAGGTTTTGAAAGAGGAAGGAAGATAATAAATAATGGTGAGAGGTGAATGGTGAATGGTCAGAGGTGAGTGGTGCT
>DASSFT010000739.1:0-7660 GCA_035694045.1 Chitinophagaceae bacterium | reverse complement strand
CTTTGAAAATGGCATCAAGAATAGGTACCATCGGAGCAGCTGCTACCAATACCCAGATAATTGTATTGTATTTCCATTTGAACGCGGCGAGATAAAATGCAACAACAGCGATAAGGACCGCCCAAAGTATCCTTGCGACCGGGTGATTCGGTGAAGTTCTCGGGTCGCTGATCATAAAGAATGTGAATAGCAACAGGCTGCCCGTGCTGACAGAGTGAATAAAATAATCCATGGGCCACTGCAACACATATACCTGCCGCCAGTATAACAGTCCAACGAAACTTATAAGGAAAGCCAGCGATACATCCAGTTTTTGCACCCTTGTTACGACGATCGTTCCCAATGTTATTACTCCAAAAAAGATGACGGCATTACTTCCCCATTGTCCGGGGCTCAGCCAGGCATCACCGGTTAGCCAGAGAGTTGCTACAATACCGAATGCGGAGGGATTGAATAGATGCTTGCTTTTCCATCGGAAAATATATTTTGAGGAAACGCTAAGAAAAGCAGCCAGCAAACTGATATACCAATCATTGGTTTTTAAAAGAAGACAGAGACTCATGGCACTTATCAGTATGCTGAATCCCCAGCGGTCGAATTCAGCAGGTCGCAATAGTCGTTTGGATTTAATGGAGTCGGCGCTATATTGAAATAACAGGCATCCACCGATGCTTACCAGGTAATGCTGCCAGTCGGCGTCCCAGTGCAGGATTAATATGCCATAGGCCAGAAAAATACCCTGGAAAATTACCTGGAAATACCGCGGGTCAAGGCGCAGCGATTTTTGTTGCATAAGCTTTCATTTGAGCATTGGGATGAGGCGTCCCGAAGGATTACACAACAGGAAATCTTAAAAAAAGCAGGAAAAAAAATATTTATGAAAACGGGGATGATGTTTATGGATTTTGCCACCGGGCTGCATCGTCAGCCAAAGAAGTGCTGAGAAACAGAGCGAGAGCGAAAGGAGACCGCAGGGAAAAATGGAATTAAAGAGACATCGCTCTCCGCACTGTTCCTCGCTCTGTTCTTCAGCTTCCCATCCATTCTTTGAAAGCCGAAACATTCTCCTGGCTGATGATAATGTCTTCCTGGACAAGGGGCTCTACTTCCAGTTGTAGCTTGCTTTTGGGAAAGCTCTTTATTTTTTTAATCGCATTCATGTTCAGCAGGTATTTGCGATTGACCCGGTAAAACTGTGTGGGGTCCAGTTGTTTTTCAATGTCGGCCAGTGATTGGTCCAGTATAAATTTTTGACCCTTGTTGTCTACCATGCACACAAGCTTATGTGTTGCATAGAAATAGGCAATGTCTTCGGTTTTTACGCTGATATAATCGGTGCCTCGTTTTACCAGGAATCTTTTCTTATGTCCATTCGCGGCCGGTTGCTGCCATTGGAGCAATTGTTGCAGGCTGGAAGAAAAATATTGTTTAAGCTTATCGTACTTATTCAATGCGGCCTGGAGCTTTTCCTGTTTTACAGGTTTCAACAGGTAATCAATGCTATTGTATTCAAATGCCTCCTGCCAGTATTCGTCAAATGCCGTACAAAATATTACCGGGCTGTTGACATCGACCTTTTCGAATATTTTGAAAGAAAGCCCGTCACTTAATTCTATGTCCATGAAAAGCAGGTCAGGCATGGCATTCTGCTGAAGCCATTCTACCGCGGTTTTTACATTGCCGAGCACGGCCGAAACCTCAATGGACAGATCCGCTTTCTGTATGGCTTTTACCAATTTCTCCGCCGCCGGTTTCTCATCTTCAATAATGATCACTTTCATATCAGGCAATTTTTAATATAGGTAAACTCACAGTAAAATCTTTTTCTTCTTCCCGTACGACGATCTCTTTGTCGGTTGTAAGCTTGTATCGTTCACCCAGGTTTTGCAGGCCGATGCGGGAAGAAGCCTTGCGTAGCGTTTTTTTGCGGACCGGGTTATGCACCAGCAACTCGTCATTCACCATGCTTATTTCGATCAGTAAGGGAGACCCTTCTGAAAATTCATTGTGCTTGATCGCGTTTTCAGCCAGTATCTGCAAAGAGATCGGTGGTATGAGATACTGGTCAATCAGTTCGTCTTCTATATGAATATTCAGTTGCACGGCTTTTTCAAAGCGGATCTGCAGGAGTAAAAAATAGCTCTGCAGGAAATCCATTTCTTCCCGGAGCAATACAAGATCTCTCGCTTTGTTTTGTAAAATATATCGATAGACATCGGCCAGGTTGTCGTTAAACAGTTTTGCTTTCCCCGGTTGATTCTCGATTAGATAGCTCAATGTATTCAGTGAGTTAAAAATAAAATGCGGATCAATCTGGTTTTTCAGCGCTTCCAATTCCGCTTCCACCCTGGCTCTTTCCAACTGTTCGCTTCGGATCATTTCAGACTCCGTTTCTTTGACCAGGAAAACAGTTTCGTATACATGGGTAATAAAAATAACGGCGATCAGGATGATAAGAGATGACTCTGTAACAATATTCCAGTTGATCACGTCAGCTGAAAAGATCTTATACCATCCTACCAGCAACAATACACTTACCGGCACAGTATAAAAAATAATCGAAAGGGTCAGCACCCCTATTTTTCGCAATGGCTTACTGATCCAGTCGAAATAAGTCCGCAACGAAAAAAGCAGGAACCTGTTCCCTTCCCAAATGATAAAGGCGATCAGGATGGTGTAAAGGAAGCTCAGCTTTACCTGCCAGTTAGAAAAATTATGACCATTGATCATGCCGGTCACCAGGGGAATGGCTATTCCAAAGAAAGGAATAAGGATCAACCGGAACCCAATATCATTGATCTTAAGATCAGGCTTTAGGCCGGGCTTTCGGCCGGTCGCTTGTTTCGATATGTTCGTCCTTTCCTTTTCCACCTTCGTTCGGGATTCGATTGCAAGGTAAAAGTTATTAAATAGTTTAGATACCAGGCGTGTGACGGCATACGATAACTGAAATTAACGGATGAATTTTTAAATCAAACTAAATATTATGCAAATGGGTTCAATTAATTGGCTGGCTGTTTTGGTCGCCGGCATTTCTTCTTTTGTCGTAGGCGGCATCTGGTATTCGCCAGGATTGTTTGGCCGGGCCTGGATGAAGGATAACAATTTTACAGAGGAAGATGTGAAGCGCGGAAATAAGGGAAAAGTGTTTGGCTGGACATTTATTTTTTCCCTGCTGATGGCGGTCAACCTGGGAATGTTCCTTTCCGATCCACCGGCTGGCTGTCCTGCCGACTGCGTAACAAAAACCGATATTAGCTGGGGTGCCATTGCAGGATTTTTGGCAGGCGTCTGGACCTTTAGCGCTATTGCCATACATAGCCTGTTCGAACAAAAACCCTGGAGATTGATTCTTATAAACGGTTTTTACAGCGTGGTAGCGCTTACGCTAATGGGAGCGATCATTGGTGTATGGAGGTAAGTTTGATTGAAAAGAACCAAATGACAAGAACCAAGAACCAAATAACGTCCAAATTCCAAAAATCAAATCGTAGGAATCGGTAGGTCCTGGTTAAATATTTGAAATTGGAATTTCTTTGGTTCTTGTTTCTTGGTTCTTGTGCTTTTTTGGATTGATTAGTTACCTTTCGGTATAAATCATCCAAATTTATTGTTTATGAAAAAGTTTTTTCTTCTGGCAGTTACCGCTGTCTACCTGCAAAACAGTTTTGCCCAAATGGATCTTCCTCCGAGTGGTGGCAATACAAGAGCTAAGATCACCGAAGAAGTGGGCATCACGGATATCACCATAAGTTATTCAAGACCCGATGTAAGCGGGCGTGAGGGAAAGATCTGGGGTGGCCTGGTAACTTATGGGTTCACTACACAAAGCTTTATTACGAATAAAAACACCAGTCCCTGGAGAGCCGGTGCAAATGAAAATACCACGATCAGTTTTGAACATGATGTAAAAGTTGAAGGAAAAGATCTGAAAGCAGGAACCTATGCCCTGTTTATGGCTGTATGGCCGGAAAAGGTCACGCTCATATTTTCCAGTCAAAGCGGTGCCTGGGGCAGTTTCTATTATGAAGAAAAATACGATGTCTTGCGCGTCGATGTAAAACCGGTTCCTTTGGAAAAAAACGTGGAATGGTTGAAGTACGAGTTTATCGAGCAAAAGGAAAAAAGCTGCACGATCGCGTTAGAATGGGAAAAACTGATGATCCCATTTAAAGTAGAAGTAGATGTTGACAATATTGTGATAAACCGGCTGAGAGAACAGGTAACAAGCTATAAAGGATTTAACCAGTTAAACTTGACCGCTGCCGCGAACTATTGCCTGAATAAGAATATCAATCTCGAAGAGGCTTTGAGTTGGGCACAACGTGCATCAGGCTTTAAAAGCTATGCAACATTGAGAACGCTGGCAACGGCCTATGAGAAATTGAACCGGCTAAAGGAAGCGGATTCGGTAATGACGGAAGCGTTGGGGATGGCAAGCGTCAATCAATACATTGCTTATGGACGCGCTCTTATTACCCAAAAAAGAAATGACCGGGCACTGGAAGTTTTGCAGGCTGCCAAAACAAAATTCGGGGATGTTCCTGCCGTCAACAACGGGTTGATGTATGGGTATTCAGCCAAAGGAGATTTCAGGAATGCATTAGTCTATGCTGATAAGGCGCTGGCTCAAACACCAAAAGACAATGATACGGCTAAAAAAGCACTGGAAGGGCAGATCGCGAAACTGAAAGAAGGGAAAGATATTAACGCATCAAACTAAACAGTCATGAAAAGATTACCAGCCTTAGTAGTTTTTCTTTCACTCCTGTTTTTTGGTTTTTCGCCTGAAAAATACAGGGGCGATGGGCAGGATGAATATGTTTGTATTCCCTGTGGTTCCGATTGCGATAATACGGCGCACAAAACTCCCGGCAAATGCGAGCATTGTAATATGGAGTTGGTAAAAAAATCGACGATTAAGCAAACAAATGTCAAACCGGAGGATCTCTGTTCTTTTATTGCAAAAAATGGAAAAGAGAATGTGATATTGCTCGACGTAAGAACAGCTGATGAGTTCAATGGAAAGGCCAGCGATAAATTCGGGAGGCTCAACAATGCTGTGAATATACCGATACAGGAGCTGGATAAAAGAATGAAGGAACTGGAAAAATACAAGGACAAGCAGATTGTGGTGTATTGTTCGCATAGCCATCGCAGCCCGAGAGCGAGTTATGTGCTTTCGCAGAATGGATTTAATCATGTAACGAATATGCTGGGAGGTATGTCGGTCTGGAAAACATCGGTGACAGATCCCGCTTGTAATCAACAATTATTTGTGAGTCAATAAAATCAAAATATGAAGAATGCAATCAGCTGGTTCGAAATACCGGCTTCTGACCTGGAGAGGGCAACAAAATTTTATGAAACGATTTTCGGAATAAAGCTCAACCCGTTGGATCTTCCCAATATCAAAATGAGGATGTTTCCCCTGGAAGATATGATGGGAGTCGGAGGTGCAGTGGTGGATAGCGGAGGTTTTCATAAACCATCTGCATCAGATGGACCATTGATCTATCTGAATGGAAATCCCGATCTACAAAAAGTGCTGGATAAAGTAGAGGAAGCCGGAGGCAAGATCATGGTACCTAAGACCGAGATCAGCCCGGAATACGGATTCATGGCTGTCATTTTTGATACTGAAGGAAACCGGATCGGGTTGCACAGTGTTCCTTATAATATGTAAGTAATAAGCCAAAAGTAAAAATTCAAAAAGTATGTTTATCGGGAAGCATTGCACCTGGTTTTTTTACTTTTAATATGAGTTATGGATTCTTCTTACGATTGGAGCCGCTTTACAGTCCGCATTAACGTCAATGCGGCTATTGAAAAGCTTTATGCAGCCTGGGCAACGCGGTCGGGCATCGAGCGTTGGTTTCTACGCCTGAGTGAATACAAAAAACCCGATGGTTCATTAAGGGGCAACGATGAGCCTGTAACTAAAGGCGATTCCTACAAATGGCTTTGGCATGGCTGGCCGGATGAAACGGTCGAGCAGGGCGAGATACTGGATTGCAATGGAAAGGATCTTTTCCGGTTCAGCTTTGGTAAGGCCGGAAATTGCACGGTCAGAATTTATAAGGAACAGGATGAAACCATTGTTGAATTGATACAGGATGCCATTCCTACTGATGAACAAGGAAAGCATTACTGGCACCTGGGCTGTAAAACCGGGTGGACATTTTTTATGGCAAACATGAAATCTTTGTATGAAGGCGGGATTGACCTGCGGAATAAAAATGTTCAATTGCAGCAGGTATTAAACGCATAAATATGGCGTATAATGAGAAACTGGCTGATCGCACAAGGGAAATAATAGCTCAAACTCACCGGAACATCGAGGAAAAGAAAATGTTTGGAGGATTATGTTTTATGGTCAATGACAAGATGTGCATCGGAGTTGAAAAGGAGCGGCTAATGATAAGACTGGACCCAGCCCGGTATGATGAGGTGATGGAAAAGGAAGGCTGTGCGCCGATGGATTTTACCGGGAAGGTCATGAAGGGATATGTTTTTGTGAGTGAAGATGTGTTAAAAACAAAAAAACAATTGGAGTACTGGGTGAAGCTGGCCCTGGAGTATAACAAGATAGCCAAATCGTCCAGGAAGGCTGTGAGTTCAAAGAAAAAGAAATAAGTTTATACAAACTATTCGGGATGGCAGCCACAATTATCAAATGGATAGTTGTTCTTTTAGCGGTAATGAATTTCGGGTATATGGCATTTGATGGAGGCAGGGCATTGGTGAAGGGAGACTATATCAGGCCCAGCTCGGGAACATACGCGGGCCAGTTGGGTCCCTGGAGCAAGCTGGTTGAAAAGATAGGGATCAACCCGGAGTCCACAACAATGAAAGTTATTTTTTTGGCCTGGGGATTAATTGGGCTCATGATAACAGTATGTTTTATCTTAAAAATGTCCTGGGCACCCAATGCTTTAATTGTCATAAATATCCTGTCATTGTGGTACCTGATCCCGGGTACTGTCAGCAGCACGCTGCAAATTATTCTCCTGGTGATAAGAAAATTTATCGTTTGAATTTATGAAGTATAATTTGGAGAGATCGTACGAAGTGCTGGAAAGGACCCCGGCGGTGTTGAGGACGCTTTTATCGGGTTTAGATGATCAATGGGTTATGAACAATGAAGGTCCGGAAACTTTTTCGCCCTTTGATGTAATGGGTCATTTGATCAATGGTGAAAAAACAGACTGGAGGCCAAGAATAACAATGATCCTTGAGCATGGTGAGGCAAAAACTTTTGTGCCGTTTGACCGGTTTGCACAAAACGAAGAGAGCCACGGAAAAAAACTGCCGCAATTGCTGGATGAATTTGATTCATTGAGAAAAGAGAATATGCGATGGTTCAGGTCATTGACTATTTCGGAGGCCGATCTTGAAAAAAAAGGGAGTCACCCGGTCCTGGGACAGGTAACATTAAGAAACCTTCTTGCTACCTGGGTGATCCATGATCTTACCCACATCGCGCAGGTAACAAGAGTAATGGCCAAGCAATACAAGGGTGAAATGGGCCCCTGGATTGAATTTTTCAGGATCATGAATTTTTAAGCTTATGACAGTAGAAGCTATACAATCAATTTGTAAAAAATTACCGCATACCACTGAAGATATCAAGTGGGAAACACATTTGTGTTATAGTGTC
>DASSFT010000738.1:0-9166 GCA_035694045.1 Chitinophagaceae bacterium | reverse complement strand
CGGTATAGATAAGCTGGTTACGATCCAATTCATGTATTACCGAAATACCAGGTGTACCGTTTACCTCATCACCGTCGCAAAGGTTGAGTACCAGCGGAACCTTTCTTCCCGATTTCCTTTTTATTGAACCAATGACCTCTTTAAAATTCTGCAAGGTTACCGGCTGCCAGGTCCAGTCGGCATCCAATTCCTTAAACACTTTTGTGTATTCCTGGAGACTTTGCTTGAAATCGTAGTAATGCTGAAGATTAGGATCTGAAGTTTCGAGATAGGGATATAGGACCCAGATCTTTAATTTCCGGATGGGATCGGTTGATACACGGGAACTCTTTCTCTTAAGCTCTTTTTTCTTTATTTGAGCGATCATGCAGTTGCTGTTGTATGAAACGGGTTAGCTTGTATTTACTAAGGACATCAGCATTGATATGGGCTGCGCCTTTTATTTCACCAAGACATCTATGACTTCCACAAAAGCAGGTGAAGGGTTGTGCCATATCCCATTCGGTAGAAGGATAGAAGAACGTCATTTCATCTCCTTCCTCAATAGGACGCAATGCTACAACCTGCATTGTGTACGTGTCAAAGAAAACATTCGGATCGCAACTGTGATTGATATACTGCAAATGCTCAGGCTGCAGCATAATGTGTTTGTCGATATCAACCTGCACCGTTAGGTAGGTAGGTTCTGAAAGAATCTCACCTGCCGAAAAGTTTGCAATAACATCTCCCGGTTGATAGGACATTTGGGCGAAGAATGCTTTTTGGTTATTCACTAAGTTTTGCCTGACAACGGCAAATTGATGATCGCTGATAACGCGATATTGGGGGTTAGTAAGTGTTATCATATTAGATTCGTTATGAAAAGATATTATATAAACTTTTATCAAACAAATCTTATTCATGCAAATGTGAATAAGTAACGATTATGGTTGAATAACATTGTTCATTCAATACATCATTAATGGCTATTCAATGCAATCATGGTATCATCTATCGCATGCTTCAATGGTATAACACCCCCATCTTTCACTGTCATTATACTAATAGCTGTTCGGTTGATAGCTTATCAAGGTCCGTCTTGCTTTCTGGCTGGCCATCTTATAATGATAGTCAAAGAGAAAGCAACAGCCTTATGCTCTCCTCCTGGAATTGGCCCTGGTGGCTGGTTTCAGCAAGCCATACCTTATTGGTCTTAAAGGCTCAATCATAATCTCGAAGTTAATAACCGTTGCCGGATGTCATGCCGCCAATGAGTAAACGGCACCTGCAGCCATCATTAACAAAAATGGTTTTGCATAACCGTTAACTCCCGGCCCCGGGTGCATGGCTATATATAAGGAAGGTTGAAATGAAGTTAAGCCGTCATCGCATTGCTGGTCTTATGTTGTTGTTATATACCGGTAACACCCATAAACTGCGAATCAATTATGTTTTCATCAAGGGCATTGCAGCCGTTATAATCAAATAGCCGGGCTATCATGCCCAGCTATTCCTTATCTCTGAATGTTAAAGGTGTTCTTATCCCTGCCTTATTGCTCCCCGGTAGCAATTGCATCCCGGAAAGCCTTCCATGCAAGCGCCAGTCTTATTTCGCCAAAGCTTATATCATTGCCAAGCCTGCTTTTTAGTGGCGCCAGGGCACCGCCTTCAAAATCCCTGATTACCGGTTCAATCACCGATAGCTTATCAGCACTCAGGAGTTCATTGATGTTGATTTCGCCGAGAGCGATATAATGGGCCAGGTGATCCTGGATAGTTTGAGGGGTGAGTTTTCTATCCCTGGCGATCTCGGAGACGGTCATGCCTTCCCTATATAATCTTAATGATTCTGCTTTTGTATCTGTTTTACCCTTCCTTTCCCGGCGACTTTTTCTTCCCTCTGTCCTTTCATGCATTAAGGATGACAGGCCTTTCTCGTTGCAATACTCCAGGATTATATCCAAAAAATCCTGGCCATATCGTTGAACCTTTGTGTTGCCAAAACCTGTGATCTTTCCAATCTCTGCTAATGTATGCGGAAGGTACCTGGCCAATTCATCAAGACTTTTACCCGTAGCTACCATATATATAGGGATACCAAGCGGTGCGCAGATCGCATCTCTTAGTTTTCTTAGCTGTTTTCGCAGGATTGGATGGGGGCTCTCCTGACTTTCCTCGACTACACCGCCATAGCTGTCTATTCGGAAGGCGGGTAGGACAAATTCTTTTTTTCGCCTATACAGAACCTCGGCGTCAAAATCGCTATCAAAGCCTGATAACATAAACTTCTTCGCGGACAACTCGGCAAACAGTTCTTTCAAATCCTCATTGTAATCCCTGGAGTGCAGCCGGCTGTCTGTTACTACGGGTGACTGGAGCAGGTATTCTATAATCGTTGTAAGTTCCTTTGTAAAATGTTGCGATGCTTTAGCCGCTCGTTCCTTCAGTATTGCATTTTCTCCAGGTAAAACAGGATCTCTGAACCGGGCCTGCAACCATATCTGGAATTTATCAGCCGTTTCCTGAACGGCAGTAATCTTTCCCAATAATTCTTCGAGCCATGTTAATGAGGCGGGATTAAAGGAAGCCCTGTGGTCTGTAAGAGATTTCATTAATTCCCTGGTATTATCAAGGGCTACCCTGAAATCGAAAAGGGAAAGTAATAGTTTTTCCTGGTGTCCTTTTTTAGCAGATATCATTTCATCCTGCACCATGCCGTCGCTTCCGCTTTGGCAAAATCGAACGATGCGATTATCTATAGAGAGACTATTCGACCTGATCCTGCTTTGAAGTACCATTCCTTCCAGGCTTGTACAACGGCTCAAGGCTACATAGACCTGTCCACTGTCAAACGCATTGCCTGCATCGATAACCGCTTTTTCAAAAGTAAGCCCCTGGCTTTTGTGAATCGTGATGGCCCAGGCCAACCTTAGTGGATACTGGGTAAATGCCCCCAACACTTCTTCTTCCACTGCACGAGAGCGTTTATTTAAGGTATAGCGGATATTTTCCCATTTTATTTTACTGACTTCAATTTCATCGGCGTCAGCGGGACATTTAACGATGATCTTTTCCTTCTCCAGTTTTACGACTACCCCGATCTTCCCGTTGAAATACCTTTTGTTTTTATCGAGATCGTTCCGGATAAACATTACCTGGGCACCGACCTTAAGCCGCAGGGTTTCCTCACCGGGGTAAGCGGTTTCCAAAAAATCTCCCTCTATCTCTGCTTCATAAGTAAATGTTTGGCTATCGAGCCGGGCGAGTTCTTTGCTGTTTATGGTTCTGACCGTTTCATTATGAGTGGTGAGGATGATGTAGCCATCCCCGCTTTCACGGTGGAACGACGGTTGGAAACGGCTTTCCAGTATGCCGAAGCTTTGTTTATCCAGTTCATTATTACGGACCTGGTTTAATACGCGAATGAATGTTTCATCGCTTTGCCTGTATATTTTATTGAATTCGATATAAACAGGCGGCTCATCCTTTAGTGCGGCGCTTTCAAAAAAATATGGAGCTTCATAATAACCGGAAAGTATCCGCCATTCAGCCTCTTTTGCAACCGGAGGAAGCTGGAACATATCGCCAATGAACAGGAGCTGTACCCCCCCGAACTTTTCATGTGGCCTTTTACGGACATGCCGTAGTACGGTGTCGATCGCATCCAGTATATCGCATCTTACCATGCTGATCTCATCAATGACCAGCAGCTCCAGTTGCTGGAGTATCTTTCTTTTCTCACTTGTAAGCCGAAGCCGGCTAATAAGACTATTGGGGTTAATAGTCTCCTGGTTTGCGGAGAACCCGGCCGGGCCAGGAACAAAAGGAGAAAAAGGCAATTGAAAAAAAGAGTGAATGGTAACTCCGCCGGCATTAATAGCGGCCACGCCGGTCGGGGCGACTATTGCCATTTGCTTGGGGCAATTGTCCCGTATATATTTAAGAAATGTTGTTTTGCCTGTGCCTGCCTTGCCGGTAAGAAATATATTCCGGGAAGTTTGATTGACAAGTTCTACAGCCAGCCGGAACATTTCATTTGACTCATCATATCTCATATCTCGCTTGCGAATCTACCTAAAAAAGCATTGAGGGTTTATTACCCCCCAATGCCTCGCTTGTTACTGTTACTGGGCTGCTTTAGCTCCCAGCATCAGCAGCTCGCTGACCTGCACTTCTGTGACATATTTTTTCTTCCCGTCTTTATCTGTATAGCTGCGGTTGATCAGTTTTCCTTCTATGGCGATCTCCTTTCCTTTGTCAAGGTATTTTTCAGCCACTTCGGCTATTTTACCCCAGGCGATGAGCCGGTGCCATTGGGTTTCGGTGACTTTTTCGCCACTGGCGTTTTTGTAGCTTTCGCTGGTGGCGAGGCTAATTGTGGCCACTTTCTTTCCACTGTCGAGTTTTTTTACTTCGGGTTTGCCTCCCAGGTTCCCAATAAGCTGAACCTTGTTCTTTAATGCGTACATAAACTTTGTTTTTTGTGTTTATTTGGTTGGTCTTGAGACCAACCAAATAAAACGGGTTTTAAATTTGTTATCTCAGTTGATCAATGTTACACCCGTTGGAAAAGACAGAAATGGGAAGAAGACCAGAATTTCCTGTTTTTTTTCTGCTTAATTGTGAGTTTCTTCTCTTGGAGGCAATACTTCTGCTGCTTAAGAACCAAATAATAAGATCCAAGAACCAAAAAAATCCGAATTCATAGGTCTGAAAACCGAAAATTCCGACCACTCGGTGTTTTGGATTTAAAAATTGGTGCTTATTTGTCCCGCCAAGTGGCGGGATTGGATCTTGTAATCTAGTAATCACTCGTCGTCGTTCAGGATTTTAAAATGGTCTGCGTCCTTCCAGAACGGAAGCTTCTGGCGTACGGCCTCCAAATGATCATTGTCGAGGGTAATGGTGAAAATATCTTCAGCTTCTTTTTTTGTATACAGGACTTCGCCCATTGGGTCGACCACCATGCTTTCCCCGCTGTAATGAATGCCATTACCATCATCACCAGTCCGATTTACTCCCACTACATAGCATTGGTTCTCGATAGCTCTTGCCTGTAAAAGCGTTTTCCAGGCATGCACTCTTCTGTCGGGCCAATTGGCGACATAGATCAATAAGTCAAACTCCGGGCTATCTTCCTGGGATTGCTGCCGGGCCCAGACAGGAAACCGGAGATCATAGCAGATCAACAGGTTTATTTTCCACCCTTTTACCGAAGCGATCAACCGTTTTGAGCCGGCTGTGAATTGCTCATCTTCGCCCGCATAGGCAAACCGGTGCCGTTTATCATACACGCCATACTGCCCGTTGGGCAACATCCAGATAAGACGATTATAATACTTGGTGGATTGGCCGTTTGATTCCGAAATTATCAGGCTACCGGCCAGGATCACTTTTTTTGCCGCGGCAATTCTTTTCATCCATTGTACCGATTCGCCTTCCATAGTTTCAGCCAACTCACCCGGACGCATGCTAAAACCCGTTGAAAACATTTCCGGCAATATCACGATCTCCGTTTTCTCTTTAATGCTGTTTATTTTCTCTTCCAGCATCTTGAGATTAGCTGATTTATCCTCCCAGTGGAGGTTTGTCTGAATAATTGTGATAACAATATTTGACATATTAATTCTTTTGAAGCAACAGCTTTTTGCCGTTAGCACTTAGTAACTGTTGAATTTTTGTAAAGGCCAGTTGAATATCCAGATCGGTCTCATAAGACATTCCTGCATGTGGAAAGCAAGACGCCTTGGCAAAAACAATACTATTTTTCTTTATTAAAAAATTATCCACGCTCGCATCTTTGTTACAGTCGGCAAACCTTTCATTTACATATTCCCGGCTATCCTCCATGTTATATGTAGTATCCATTTCTTTGATCCATTCGCGGATCCGTTTCTGTCTCTCTTTTTTCAGCGCTCTCTTTATTTCAACAATTCCAGCCGGAGTAAAAAGATCTTTTGCAGTAACAAGAGCACCCGTCTCAACCTTGAAATTATAATACATCTGATAATTGTCGGTATAGGCTCCCGTTGACTCAAGCTCAAATGAAATCGATAATACCTTTGTATTGTTTACTTCTATCTCATAACTCATTGCGCTATACCCAGATTGCCAGGTACTGTCACCATTGATGTATCTCGATTTTTGAAAGACCGAATCCTTGTCAGTTAAAATTGTGTCATTATAAAGAAGTTCCTTTTGCAAGTAAGCGTTAATTTTTTGTCCTACCCGAGGTTTGGCAGATTGAACGAGGGGAAAAGAATAGTATACTTCGTTATACCTCTCCAGCTTTAGTGGTGTTACTTTCAGCTGCGAGTTAATATCGTTACTAACCAATTGTAATCCCAGGATAAACAAAGCCGCTCTTAGCGCCATAATTCAAAATTATGCAACTATTGTTTCATTCCATTTATCACCTGGCTCACCAGCTCCGCCTCAAATCCCCGCTGCATCAAATAGTCCATCGTTTTCTTTTTCCTTACGAGGTATTGTTCACCTTTTAATGAAGCGTGTTTCTGTTCCGCCAATCGCCTTAATACAGCCATGTATTCCTCTTCATTGATCTGCTTTAACGCTTTTCGTATACTGTAATCGCTTACCTGTTTTTGTTTCAGCTCGTATTTTATTTTTATTCTTCCCCATTCTTTTATACGGAATCTGCCGCCGGCAAAAGCCATGGCAAAACGTTCTTCATTCAGGTAACCCTGCTCGATCAATGTGGCTATTAGTTCGTCGTGATCCTTTTTCCAAACGCCCAACTGAAACAATTTCTCCCTCGCTTCGCTATGAGAGCGCTCCTGGTAGCCGCAGTAATGCTTCAACTTTTGCAAAGCCTGCTCTTTGGTGAGTTGCTTCTTATACATTTCGATGTAAAAATAAAAATTAATCCCGCCAATGGCGGGATTAACAGGTTTCTCGCAACGGCGCTACGACGCCACGAAGTCAAGAAAGGTAAATTCATAACCATCATCGTTGCCTCATTGCGTCGCTGCGTGAGATTTAATCACTTTAGGTTTCGTATCGCACTCATCTGCATCTCATGCCTGGCCTTATAGAGTATTTTGACCGGAACGTCTTTGTTATTGAGATTTGCTTTCCCATATCCAACATACAGGCCCTCTCCTTTGTCCATCAAACCACTTCTCGAGCGGATATTGCTCCTCGATGTGCTGACGCCCGCTTTTTGTTGGGGCTGTGACTCTGTATTACCATCATTATCCATGGTTATTTCGTCGCTGATACGGCTGGTTATGTCGCTTTCATAGTCTCCGTCTCCATCCAGGTCGGCTTCGATAAGGATTGATTTCAATTCCGAGCGGTTACTGCGTACTGTGTTGTTGTTCTGTATTTTCAGGGATTGCCCGTTTTGTCCCGCAGTGACCCTGACATCACCTTTCCTTTCTGTCATATCATTTATGTTAGATTCGCTGGCCGTTGTGTTTGATGATTCACCCCCAACCGAGACAAAGGTCTCATCATGCAGGAAATAATTCATATCAAAGCTGACGGTGTAATCGCCGGCGGCAAGGTTAGTCCATTCAAATTCGCCGTTTTCATTAGTCTGGGTTGCTACAATGGTTCCTTTGGATTTCATCCCCAGCTTAACATCCACACCATGAATAGGGTCACCCGAACTCATGGCCGCAGAAATCACCGCTCCTCCCGGCATCATGCCCCCGACGCTGGCAGTTCTTTGTTGTTCCGTAGGTATATCTCCCGTCTCGAAATGACTTCTAAGAGGTTCTCTTACCAATGCATTACCAGCTGCGATGTCGGCTTTTCCATCCCCGTTCACATCGCCTGTTGCTACCCGTATCATTTTCACATTAGACCTTGGGCTCCAGATACCATCGCCGTCCGTATCGCCTGCGGCTACCCGGTCATTCGATTGGTTGGATTTCGTTTTCGTTTTTACAACCGCTTCGACTTCTCCGTCCCCGTCCATGTCCGCAACTATAATATTATATTGTCTTACACTGCCAGAGGAACTTGCGGCTACCATATCCGTAACATCCCGGGTAGTACCGTCTGAGAAGACAGCTGTCGCCCGGGACGAGGTGCCGGTATTTAGAATTCTAATTCCGGTGATCGTTTTTGAACCCGGATCACCCTGTTTGTTCGATTTCAATACTTCCACCCTGCGACGGGTGCTAAGAGCAGTTTTATCCAGAACAAGCTCCTGTCCCCCAGATGCACCTGTTGTTTTTGCATTATTGGTTATATCCCTCGAGCTGCCATCGCTGAAAGTACCCGTCACTTTCAATGATTCAAATTCTCCATCCCCATCCAGGTCTGCTTCGATAATAGAAATGGATTTTGTCCGGATATTCGAACGAGATGTGCTGATACCGGCTTTCTGTGACATCCCATTTTCATCAGTGCCGGAACTGATCGACAGTTGCATCCATTCGTCTGCCTGGGAAATAGCTCCAGTCAAATCCGCCGGGGAACCGGCTGACACATCATATTCTTTTTTGCTGCGATAAACGCCAGATACCCTTACTACATAATTCCCTTCCGGAACATTAGCAAAAAAGAAATCGCCACAACGTTCGGTCTTCGTCTTTGCGACAATGTCATCGTTCTCATTTATCAAATAAACATCAGCGCCGGCTACACCATCACAATCGATGTCGCCAACAGTTCGATTGTTGTTGTTATAAAGAGGATTGGTGCCGGACATGCCGTTATCTTTATACAGCGGGTTGCTATTAACAGCAGACATTTTCGCTGTAACCAAACAGGGGTTGCAAACATCTCCCTGGCCTTCCATAAATACAGGTTCATATTGCCGGCGACCGGTAGCCAAACCACTACCCGCTTCTCTCGATCGTTTTCCCGTAGCCAGGCCGCTGCCCGCCTCTCTCGCACTCAGCCTGACGAGTGTGCCAAATGAACTTTGGTTTGTTGTCCGGGTGCTGCTGGTCTGTGAATTTAGAGTTGTCGATCCACTACGTGGAGATTGGCCAATAACGGCATTACTAACAATACCGCCGTTATTGGAAGAAGCCCAGGTCAAGGTCCCGGAAATTATTCCTGTTTTTTCGAGTATATGAGGAACGACAAATGGTTTTTTGGCTTGCGGTCCAGGATCACCCGCCTGCAATTTTTCTCCAAAATCTCTTTTTGGTGTTTGCCTGGATGTTTCATAGGCCAATGCATCGGCGGGGCAGGAGAACATCATCTC
>DASSFT010000737.1:0-3153 GCA_035694045.1 Chitinophagaceae bacterium | reverse complement strand
CAACCGCCCCGTCTCGAAGTGCGAATCGACCCCACCCGAAAAAAAGAGCTGGTCAATCCCCAAGCTGTAACAGTGAGCATTGCTACACGAACAGTTAACTGAGTGCGGAGAAACAGAGCGAACAGCGAAGTTTCCCATGTTCTTCCTTTCCCTCTCTTTCTTCGCTCCCGCTCTCAATAAAGTGCGGAGAAACGGTGCGAACAGCGATGCTTCCAATGTTCCGTTCGCTCTCTTTCTCCGCTCCCTCACTCTCGCTCTTCTCTCACCCAGTTCATTCAATTCTACATCCAGTTCATACATTCTGTCAATTTTCATGATTGATGACGTCTCTATTTTGCGTCAAAATCAAAACCATGTCAAAGAAACTATTACTCGTTATAATCTTGCTGGCTGGCAGTTTATTGTCACAAGCACAGCTCAGAGGGATTTTAAATAAAGTAAAAAATAAAGCGGAGCAGACAGTTGATAAAAAAGTTGATTCAGAGATCGATAAGGCATTTGCTGAATCGAATGGCAAAAGTCAACAGCCTGAAGCCAGCGTGCCTGTTACAAAAGAACCAGCGCAACCGGCTCCTGATGACAGGTCGATAAAATCGTTTTCAAAATATGATTTTATTCCCGGCGACTCTATTCTTTACGCTGAGGATTTTCAGCAGGAAGCTATTGGTGAACTGCCCACCAACTGGAATACCAGTGGAAGTGGTGAGGTAACCACGCTGGACAAATATCCCGGGCAATGGCTTCGTTTGCATAAAGGTTTTACCTATCTCAGCAGCAATCAAAAACAGTTTGGTGAAAATTATACAGTCGAATTCGATATGATCCTCCAGTTAAAAAATAATGGATGGATGTACCCGGAAGTATTCTTTGGCTTATTCGCCAGCAAAAATGAACCAAATGGCGGGAATAATTTTTTAAAAGAATACCGGAAGAATGCCGCTATTATAGCCGCTCTTTTCCCGGCCGAATTCAAGGCTACAAAGATCCGGATGAACACTTACCTCGAGAACAAAGGATATTTCAATGGTGACAATAAAGCGTTTGAGGCCCTCGAAAAGACCTATGGCACACCTGTACACGTCGCTATCCAGGTGCAAAAAGAAAGATTCCGGATGTGGATCAACGAAGAAAAGCTGTTTGATGTACCAAAAGGAGTTCCTGCTGGTACGATCATGAACCAGTTGTTCTTCCAGGTAGGTTATACTAACTATGCAGAGGAACAATATGGCATCTTCATCAACAATATCAAGGTGGCAACAGGCCGGCCCGATACGCGTCATAAACTGGTTGAAGAAGGTAAATTCTCGACGACCGGCATCCTCTTCGATTTTCAAAGCGCAGTGATCAAGCCCGAATCCTATCCAGTGATAAAGGAAATCGCAACGGCTTTGAAAGACAGCGATATTAAAATAAAAGTGATCGGTCACACCAGCAGCGATGGTGATGATAAAGCAAATATGGAATTGTCGAAGAAAAGAGCTGCCGCCGTCAGGGACATGCTGCTAACTGAATTCGGTATCGATGCCAGCCGCGTGGATACGGAAGGCAAAGGTGAGACTCAACCTATCGCTGACAACAAGACGAAGGAAGGCAAGGCGGCCAACCGGCGGGTTGAATTTCTCAGGAACTAATTTTTCCTGGAACCATGATTTGAAACAACCATTGCGATCGTAAAACGGTTGCCTGGAATTCCCTTATCGAAAACAACCATTAACCTTATTCTAAATTATTCAAGATTTCGAAACATGCGTATCGCTTTCATTGTTGTGTTTCTTGCCGGTTGGGTATTGAATTTGCCGGCACGTGACCTTCCCATAAAAAAAGAAAATGTACCGTTCAGCGAAGAGAGCTTAAAAAAAATGCTGGAAGAAAAAAGACCCGCTGAATTCATACTTGGCCAAACGAAAGAGCACCGCAATATTGAGGCCTGGTTCTTTCCCGGCACCAGCAATTACAATGCCCTGGTCATCGGGGGAGTTCATGGTAGCGAGCTCTCATCGATTGAAGTAACAAGAGCTCTCATCCAACAATTGCTTACAGGCAATAAGGGCTACTATAATGTCATCGTTATACCTTCTTTGTTCCCGGATAATGCCCTGAAAGCAATGAGCGCTCCCAGCCACATCGGAAGCACAAATAATATCGGTCGCTATACTATGACAACCGCTGTAGATCCTAACCGCCAGATGCCAACGCCCGGAAAGGCTTACGATGAGAGCAGTGGTCTCGATCACCTCGGCAGATCGATCGAAATAGAAAATCAGTTGATGCTTCAACTCATTCAATCGTTCAAACCTCAACGCATCATCAATGTGCATGCGATCAGGAATACCGGTTATGGAGGGGTGTATGCCGATCCAAGAACGGATAACACCGGTATAGCTTTGGGGTATTCGTCCGACAACCAGTTGGCAATCGCCATTGCCCGGTATATAGATGAACATGGCGGCAATGTGAATGGCAATAATCTTTATAGCAATCCAACGGCACTTTATTATAAGGACCCGGATCCTGTGCCGGCCGGAAGTTTTCAAAAAAGAAATATGGCGGGGGCCATGTTGGATGCAAACCGTGGAAGTGGTGTATCACTGGGGACCTGGGCTTCTACCGCCGTAATCAATGATGTTGATCCTTCCAAAAACCGGGATGCGATGCGGATCATTACGATGGAATATCCCGGATGCAAAAGACCCGTCGACTATAAAAATCCTTCAGAACAAATGTTCCAGCAAAAACAAGTGGATGTCTATGCCTCTTCCATCCGCCTGATCTTTTTAGGTAACTATTGCATCGAAGAAAATCCCCGCAATTTGCTAAAGAAATAAATGATTATTGCCACTGCCCGGCATCCAGTACCCAGTATCCAGCATCCAGTATCCAGCCACAACTCATACGCTCTTTACAACAATCTACTCACGACTCCATTGTCACGGCCCTGTCACGAGGGTAATTTGCAGCAGTAATTAAAATTAAAAAAACCTCAACCATGGAAATTAAGATCACACTGTTTATTACACTGGTACTTTATTCGTTTGTCGTTGGCCAGAGTTTCTTTTATATCCTGGCTATGTCACGGGCAGCGAAAAACATGAATCCCGTTACCTATATTGAATCAAGACAACTGTTGGATAAAAATCTACAGGTCACGTTGCG
>DASSFT010000736.1:0-6001 GCA_035694045.1 Chitinophagaceae bacterium | reverse complement strand
CATTTGATATCATCTCCCGTCTTGTCCGTCTCCATCCGGAAGATTTCAGAATGCATGCAGCACTTGGTGTCGCCTATGCGGGCCTGGGAGAAAAAGAGAAAGCCCTGGCAGAAGGTATTAAAGCAAGAGAAATGCTGCCGGTTTCGACCGACGCAGTCGTCGGTATTGGCCCTATTCAAAATCTCGCCCTGATATATACTCTTCTCAATGAACAGGATAAGGCTATTGACATCCTTGAACAACTCCTGAAGATGCCATTCGGCTGGGCCGGCACCAATTCCATTCCTTTGTACAGGATGTATCCCGATTGGAAGCTATTACAGAATAACCCACGGTTTAAAAAATTGATTCAATAAGTCTTAAAACTGACCGGGAACGGTTTTTCCCCGTTTTATAAAATTCCTCACAGAAATTTGCTTTCATTATTTTCTTTATCGTATATTTGCGATAATGGATTAAAGAACCAGGGACGGGATTGGTTCTTGTTATTTACTTAAGTATGGCATTTAATAAAAAAGAAGAATTCTCAACGAAAGAGCAGGAGCTGGCAGCTTTTGCAAAGGCAATAAGCCATCCGGCCCGGATTGCTATATTAACCGTACTCGCCAAAAAGAATGAATGTATCTGCGGTGAGATCGTGGAAATATTGCCCTTGGCTCAAAGCACGGTAAGCCAGCACCTGAAAGAATTAAAGAACGCGGGACTTATCGATGGCGCCATTGACGGACCGCGCAGTTGTTACTGCATCAACTGGAAAGCTTTTGAAAAATTCAACGCGGAGTTTGGATCTTTATTTACCAAGCTAAAAGAAGTAAATAAGAAATGTTGTTAGAATTTGTTTCTCGCGGCGGCGCAAAGACGCAGCGTTGAAAAAGCTTAAGCTCCGGCCTCGTTGCAAAGTTGTGGTGCCATTTGGGGGGTTGGTGTGGTATGATTTAGTCATTTATTATTTAACATAAACGTAAAGCCATGAAAGTACAATCAATCTTCCAGAAGGATCCCGGCGTGTGCTGTGGAAATGGAAGCGACTGTTGCAACATCACCGATTGGGGTTGTTGTTAAAAAACAATGGGAGCCGGCCCAAAAATAACCGGCTCCCTTACTATCATGCCCGGAAAAAAGAAAATACTATTCGTCTGCGTGGAGAACAGCAACCGTTCCCAGATGAGCGAGGCGTTTGCAAAAATGCTGGGCGGCGATACTATTGAAGCCTTCAGCGCTGGCTCCAACCCTTCCGGGAAAATAAATCCCAAAGCCATTGCCTCTATGAAGGAACTGGGCTATGATCTTTCATCCCATCATTCCAAATCCCTGGATGAAGTAAAACAATTTGCTCCTTTTGATGCCGTCGTCACCATGGGCTGCGGAGATGCCTGTCCCTGGATGCCGGCAAAACAGTTTATCGACTGGGAGATACCCGATCCAAGAAATATGAATGAGAATGAATTCGTGAAGGTAAGAGACCTGCTTAAAAACAAAGTACAGGATTTACTTGCTGTTTTATAGCAATAGTTTTATTTCTTTTGTTTTCCTGCTGCGCCCTTCCCTGGCCGCTTTTTTTCCGACACCGATTTGACTATTGTCTTTCCATGCACTATTTCCCGCGGATCTTTAACTTTTGAAAGAGAATTAGCGTGTGCCTGGTTCACCAGTTTTTTGATATACGCCTTTGGAAATTTCTTCCTGTCGGTGACAAGGATATAACGATACTGGTTGCCTTCGCCGAGCAGGATCTTGTCGGGATCAGGAAGCTCGTTGCCCCAATAGAATCCAAAATGTACATTGCTGCTCGACCGGCCAACGGCAATAGAACAAATCGTATGTCCAAGTTTTTCTGTCGGCGACCGGCCAAATGCTACCGCATTGTAATTATCGTAGATCAATTCATTGGCTTCGGGGCAGATATCCCAGGCAAAATCACGAAGCCACATCACCAGTTCGATAATTTCTTTATCGAATGGTTTGAGAAATTTAAGAAGATCTTTTGTTTGCTCTTTACTCATTTGTCACTTCACAATTTTGTTCCCTTAATAAGTAAGATCGAGCTAACTGATTGTTCCTTTAAATGTAGAAAATTTTTTCGATCCCCGTCCTGTTTGAAGGCTTCAAAATCCTGTTCGCTATCAAACTCCACCAGGTGTACTTCATAGGGTTTGCCAATACCGGACTCTATAAAAGAGTTCTCCGGGGGTCGGACTCGCAATAAAAGCCGCCCATTATATTTTGAAATTATCGGTATGGCTATGTTTTCAAATTCATGAAAGACGTTTTCCTGTCCTTCCTTGACGTAGACCAGCTGGGTTAGATAGATCATTACTCTTTTTGGTGTGTTTGAATGTGAGATTGTTTAGCGGAATGATATCCTGTTTAATAATTCCCTGCACTGGCCGATATCTTTCCCGATATACGAAATATGATTGTCGGGTCTTAACAGGATGTAGAAGTTTGTTTCTTTTCCGAATAAAACTTCCGGGATCTCATGAAAGCTGTGCCTGGTTAATATAATGTTACCGAAATCTGGTTCATCAGTCCCGGCATCATCTCCGAAATACAATAACTTGAACAACGGTGAAGCCAGGTAGCTGAATATGTCTTTGCCATCGGAAAAAACAAAATAATGCATCCTGTCCCCGGCTTTCAATTTTCCTATTGAGCTTTTGATAGACAGGTAGCTGTCTGGATAGGCTATACCAGTTTGAGATATCAAGGGAAAGATCCGCTTTCTTACAAATTCACTTGTCGTGATCCATTTTAACAATCTCGAGAAAAAATGCAACCGCATGAAATTCCAGAACCGGTTGACTCCCGACATAATATCAAACATCCTGTCAGTTGTTTGCAGCAGGCGTTTTGCGTTAGCGCTGCGTTCGGTGTCATATGTGTTCAGTATCTCCGGCTTTATTTCTTTTCGCAACACGCAGGCAAGCTTCCATGCCAGGTTGTATGCATCCTGTATGCCCGTATTCATGCCCTGCCCACCTGCTGGTGTATGAATATGAGCTGCATCTCCCGCTATAAAACAGCGACCCTTCATAAAAGCACCTGCTTTGCGGCTATGAACTTTATAAGTAGAAAACCAGCTCAACTTTTCAAATTCAACCGGTGAAACTATGTTTTCCTTAATCCCGGGTTCGATATCCGAAAACTGGAATTGCTGTTCCATATCTTTTACATCCGGCAAAATGCCAACAAGGCGGTAATGACCCACTCCCTCCATTGGAAAGAAAAGAACAAATCCTTTCTTTATCATGTACATGTAAAGCACATCTTTGTTGATAACCGGGCTTTGAAGAATGGTATCCGCGACATAAAACAATTTTGGCTCTGTTGTGCCTTCAAACGTTAACCCAAGCTGGTGCCTGACCTGGCTTCCCGACCCATCGCAACCCACCAGGTAAGCTGCTTCCAGAATTTGTTCATTCCCACTTTCATTTTTGCAATAAACAGTTACACCATTGATCGTTTGTTCAAAGCGGCTGAGCTCAGTGCTCCAGTTTACTTTTTTTCCGTTTGCAAAAAGATGATCTGCCAGCAGCTTTTCGGTTTTGCTTTGTTCCAGGGAGAGCGCAAAAGCAAAAGGGCTCAAACCAGTTCCCAGTCCCTTGAGGTCAACATCAGCTCTTGTTTTGCCTTTGTAAAATACACGTAAGGCCGTGGTCATCCTCCCTTCGCCGATCGCTTTTTCTGCAAGACCCAGCTCCTGGAAAATCTCCAGTGTCCTTGCCTGCACTACCAGCGCTTTGGAAAGAGTGGTGGTTCCGGGTTTCTTATCGATAATGATGAAATCAATGCCGTAGCGGAAAAGTTGCGCAGCCAGGCTTAGACCTGTTGGCCCGGCACCAACGATAACAACCTGTGTTTTTATTGAAGTCCCTATTTGTTCCATTGACAGCTTCGGCAGGTATCGGAGCCGTTGCTTAATAAAGATAAGATAGTTGCCGGGCTATTTTTCTTCCTCGTAGCTATAAAGTTTGCGTTCTAATTTGATAGAATCACTCCAGTAGGTTTTGTACTTTAATTTATCCTCATGAGAGTAAGGAAACAGGAACCAATCATTATATGGCAAATCCAGAAACGCAATTTTAAAAGACGGCGGATTGATGGCGTTTCGATTCTTTTTATAGCACGTTAATATTCCAAAGAATTTCACGGTCTTGTGTGGCAATATTTCAATGGTTGTGGGAAAATTACTGTCGCAGCCTGGGTAATACAAATAAATCGAATCTGTGTCAAAGCGAAAGCTTTCACTCCATGAACATGTCATTACCGTAAAACGAATATTTGTGTCCTGCGTGTTGGTAAGAGTGATAACCATATAATATTGCTGGAATTTGTCTTTGGATGCCGGCCCATCTGAATTAATGATATCTGCGCTAACCAAAACAATTGGGATGTCTGCTTTAACCGAAACAGTTGGAGTGACTGCACTGGCTGAAACAACTGGAGTGTTCTTCGGTCTACAAGAAACCAGGATTGAAAGTCCGCAAAAGACAAAAGCTGTAATAGCTATGGAATGGTAGTTTCTCAATTTTGGGATTGGGGGCTTGTTATTAACGGCAGGACCAGTTTTTTATTTCAGCTTATGCGTACTTGCATCAGAGAAGTTGATCCTGGCTGATTCTGATTGCCCCATAAATGAGCTTTTAAATTTTTCAGTCTTCATAAATTCTTTCAGCTCATGTAGTACTCGTTCCCGGAGCTGTTGTTGTGACAAATGTTCATATTCGTCTTTGGGCAATGGAAAAAACCGGTGAGTTGGTTTAAAATCGTCACGATAAGCGATAACATCTTTATCTACATCATACCTGTTGATCCCGTACACAGAAAGCGTGTTCCTTCCTTCCAAATCATCCAGGCAAAACTGCACATCGGCAATCGGTTTTTCAGGTTTTTCTGCGGAGATATAAGACAACCATTCTTCCAGAATTTTAAAAGGAGATACAAATCCCGGTGGAGGCGGCGGGGAAGGCGGCTCCATCTGAACTGTCAGGCTGAATTTTTCAATTCTGCGTTCAATATGGTCGTTATTTTCGTCCATATCATTGCTCTTTAACTGAACATGAAGTTCAGTAAAGGTAAGAATAGATAAAATTAGTATCCTAATTGCTTAGTCCGGTGGAAGCCATCCTTCATTAATTCGTTTGATCAAACCCTGTATTCTATTCAGTTGCGTTTGTCTGCTTAGATTTGCTACCAATACATTTTGTATAGGGTGATCTTCATATCTTGCCACCTGTGCCGCGAACCAAAAACCTTCCTCAAAGTCGTCGTGCCAGGTAGTCATCAGAACATCATCGTCAGATTTTAGCCAGCTAGGGAGATACTTGCCCTTGAGTTTCCTGATAACCATTAATAGATCTGCCAAATCATCAACTTCACTTCCAGCTGCCCCCGCCGTACAAACGTATAGCACGTCTCTATCTATACAGAGCTCCAGAAAAGGGCGAAGGACGGGATTATCAACGTTGTTTTCAATAATGAACAAAATCCAATTTTCTAAATGGGAAATCTTATTGATATCGGGATGATCGACAACGTCGATATAAAGTATTTGCCTGTTATTTATGGTTCCTAACGTCGAGATCACCTAGTTCCAAAATTAAATGTCGCTATTACGGGAACATGATCGCTGTACCGCGTCCAAAATTTGTGTTTCCCCACTTCAACCGATTCTAGTTTCCCCGCGAAGTCCTCCGAAACAAAGCAATAGTCGATATGATAGGGTTTGTCCTTCTTTTTGTACAGAAATAACGTAGGATGCTTTTCCTTTCCCTGTACCTGTTTAAAATATCTATGATAAACACTGTGAATCCCTTTCTTTTGCAGCAGGTCCACAATCGTTGAATGATTCCCCTCGCGTCTCGGCCTGTCCCAAATCGTGTTGCTGTTAAAATCGCCAGCGAGTACTGTTTTTTTATTTTTCAAAAGTTGGTCATAGTGTTTAATAGCTTTCCAAACCTGGGTTACATACTGGCCGTCCGGGTCATTGGGGTTGTTGGCC
>DASSFT010000735.1:0-2956 GCA_035694045.1 Chitinophagaceae bacterium | reverse complement strand
CAAAAGCTGAATCAAGATTTTTACCACTTGCATCTTCGAATACTTTTTTTAGGTCCGCCGGTTGGGGGTGCCTGAACTGCCATTTCTGGAAATAATCATGCATGGCTTTGTCGAACGTCGTTTCGCCCAGATACTTTTTTAGCCATTTCATCCATTTCGAAGTTTTGTAATAAGCAATGGCATCGTAATTTTTTACTGTAAATGCTTCGGATGAAGTTTCAATCGGTTGATCCTTCCTGTTAGCGATAAGTGTTTGCAATTCTTCTTCCTCGTCAGCCTGGTTCCAATAAGGCACATGATCATTTCTTGTCACGAAATATAACATGTCATAATAAGAATTAAGCCCTTCATCCATCCAGGGATGGGTTCGTTCGTTGCTCCCCAGTATGCCATAGAACCAGTTGTGTCCTATTTCATGTGCAATGGTAAAATCAAGTTCAAGAGCGTTGGTGCCGGAGGAAATAAGGGTGATGGTGGGATACTCCATGCCGCCGCCAAAGCTTGGAGGTCCCTGGACTGCACTAACGATATTGTAGGGATATTCACCCACCCATCTTGAATAATGGAGGATCGCATTCTTAGCATATTGGGTGCTTCCACGCCAGGCATTTTTTTCGGCTGGCGTATAATAAGTATATATATCGATCAATTTGCCCGAGGGCAGGTGACAGGTATCGTAACTAACGATAAAACGTTTATCGGCAAACCAGGCAAAATCATGGACATTACTTTGTTTGAAACGAAGGACCTTTATGTTGGATGCAGACGGCGGGAAAGGGTCATAGATTGTTTTAAAGCTGCCTCCTTTAGTTTTTATTTTTTTCTTGACCGGTTCCCAGTTAAATGCCGACCTGGCCTTCAACCATTCTTTTTCTTCCGCATTCTGCAGTTCGCCAGTAGCCGCCACCACATAGTTTTCCGGAACGGTGATGCTGACATCAAAGCTTCCAAACTCGCTGTAAAATTCGCCCTGGTCAAGATAGGGCATCGCGTGCCAGCCGTTGCGGTCATATACTGCCGGTTTTGGATACCATTGTGTCACCTGGTAACTCTGTCCATCATATCCTCCGCGGGAAAAATTGTAAGGAAGCTTTACATGGAAAGGAGTGGTAATAGTAATTCTTTCATGAGGCGGAAGTGGGGAAGGTAAAATGAGCTGGCCAATATCTATATGTTCGGGGTGGTCCCGGAATTCGGCGGTGATATTGTTTACCTTAAAATCGAGCCTGTTGATATATCCTTTCTGTTCTTTTGAAGAGAAATAAAACTTCGTGTTACCATTTTCCAGCAACTGGTCACTGAATGCTGTCTTATCGTTTTTGTAGGCGTTTGGCCAGATATGGAACCATATGAATCGTAAAGTATCCGGTGAATTGTTGACATATTCGATTTTTTCGAAGGCATTTAGGGTATTGTCTTTATCATTCAGTGAAACCTGGATGGTATAATTGACTTCCTGTTGCCAATAGCCTGGAGCTTGACAGTTAGCAAGTAAAGGCCAGCAGAAAAAGAGCAACAGGACAGCAGGTAGTTTTTTCACCAGGATTCGTTTCATCAAAAATAAAATGCGGGGTCGATAATTCGAAATTCGACGAAATTTAATATTCGGATTTATTCGCTGCATTATTTCCCTTTTCCTTTAAAAATGATCCGCAGCGTATGGATCATGATTTTTAGATCAAGTGCTAGCGAAATATTTTCTATATAGAGAAGATCAAACTTGCTTCGTTCTATCATTTCGTCGATATTTTCAGCATAACCAAACTGCACCATTCCCCAGCTTGTCAGCCCGGGCTTTACTTTCAACAGGTATTTGTAGTAGGGGAAGCGGGCAATAACCTGGTCGATATAAAAACGGCGCTCAGGACGGGGGCCTACCAGGCTCATTTCTCCCAACAGGATATTCCATAGTTGAGGCAATTCATCTATTCGCCATTTACGCATTGTCTTTCCCCATTTTGTAATACGGGGATCATGTGTAGATGAAAGTGCGGGTCCATTTGCTTCGGCATCTTTTACCATAGACCGGAACTTATACATCCGGAATGGTCTGCCTTTGTACCCTATTCTTTCCTGCGAATACAGGATGTTTCCCGGGGAAGAAAACCTGACACGTATGGCTGCAAATAGCAACAGCGGTGAAAGGATCACCAGTCCAATCATGGCCGACATGACATCCAGCAATCTTTTTAGGTTCTGCTGCCAGTCAGGCATCAGCCCGGTTTTCAGATCGATGAGCGGTGCACCCATCACGCTGCTGGTCTTTACCGAACCAGACAATATATCGAGTGTACTGGGTTGAATTTTTATTTCAACATCTTTTTCGCTGAGCCGGTCAATAATTTTTTCCAGCAGGGCCTCTTCCGTTTTTTCCATTGCCAGCACAACCTGGTGAATATTGTTTTGATCAATGATGCTTTCCAACTGGTCGGTGCTTCCCAGTTTGGGAATCATTTTTTGGATCCCGTTCTTCCCGTTATACTCCGGCGTCACAAACCCGATATAGCGGTAACCTCCATCATGCAGGTTCTTTTCTGTTTTTTTGAAAATATTAATGGCGTTTTCCTGGCTACCGACCATTAGCGTATTGAAACTGATCTTGCCTGAAAGCAGTTGCCGCTTGATCGTATTCAATAAAACCACGCGACCAAGGAATGTAAGAGCGAAATGAATGCCCGCCAGCGAGCCGAAGGCCACATAATAATAGGAAGAATTGGTATGTGGATCGTTCCACACAAAGATGAAAAAAAAGACGACCGTACCGATCAGGCTACAAATAAAAGTAAGAGTCAATTCAGCAAGCCTGGATTTCTTGTACAATGAATGATAGGTGCCGGCTATCGTATACAATATCAGCCAGCCAGCCGGTACAGCTGCCAGGATGTACAACCACGATTGATAACTGATTGGGTAAGCTCCTTTATCCTGCAATAATGAACTGCGGACCGTATAAAAA
>DASSFT010000734.1:0-2070 GCA_035694045.1 Chitinophagaceae bacterium | reverse complement strand
GGTATTTTCGTATTAAGAATATAGATATCCTGTATACCCACTGCATCACAGCTGCGCATCACCGCTGATATATTATGCGGATCAAAAACATTTTCCAATACTACCGTGAGGTCGTTCTGTCGTTTGTTCAATACAGAAGTGATCTTATCCTTTCTTTCAGGTGTCATTGAAATAGAAGTCTTTAGCTTGCAAACTTCGTCAAAATAAGTATATTTATAGTTGGCAATTATGCCGGTTATTGACCTTCATCACAAGCCGGCCGATTCAAAATAAATAGTATAAGGCCTTCGGGCTGATCATAAAAAATTGTTTCATGAAATACCCTGCTCTTAAGAATTATATCAACGGTCAATTCGTTGATGCTTCTTCCGCCCGAACATTACCGGTAATATCTCCAATTGACGGCCAACACTTATCGGACGTCCCGATGTCGACCTCTAAAGACCTGGATGAAGCCGTTAAAGCGGCCAAAGCAGCCTTCCCGGGCTGGAGCCGAACGCCGATCAAGGAAAGAGTACAGGTTTTTTTCCGCTATAAGTATTTGCTGGAAAAAAATATGAAAGAGCTGTCCGCCCTGGTGCAGGAAGAAAATGGTAAAACCTATGCCGAGGCCGTGGCTGAAATCGAAAAAAGTATAGAGCTTACTGAATTCGCCGTTTCGCTGCCACAACTGGTAACCGGTGAAGTGCTGGAAGTAAGTAAAGGAGTGGAATGCAGAACAGAGCATGTAGCCTTAGGTGTTGTGGCATCCATTGTACCTTTTAATTTCCCAAGCATGGTTCCCAACTGGACGATTCCTAATGCAGTTGCACTGGGAAATTGTATGATACTTAAACCATCGGAAAAAGTTCCGTTGAGTTCTGCACGATTAGCTGCATTGTTAAAGGAAGCCGGACTTCCCGATGGCGTATTTAACATTGTCAATGGTGATAGTGAGATCGTAACAGCTATCTGCGATCACCCGGGCATCGAAGCCGTATCATTTGTTGGCTCAACTAAAGTTGCCAAGATTGTTTATCAACGGTCCACTTCTCATTTTAAAAGATGCCTCGCCCTGGGTGGGGCTAAAAATCACCTCATGGTTTTGCCGGATGCTATTCCGGGAATGACGGCACAGAACGTGGCGGCATCAATGAGTGGTTGCGCCGGACAACGATGCATGGCAGCCAGTGCGATGGTGGGGGTTGGCAACGTAGATCATATTATTGACAAGATATGCGAGGAAGCAAAGAAAATAGTTCCTGGTGAAAACCTGGGAGCAGTGATCAGCCGGGAGTCGAAAGAAAGGATCGAAGGGTATATAACGGAAGCCGAAAAACAGGGAGCTAAAATATTGGTAGATGGAAGAAACACAAAAGTAAAGGGCAAGGAGAATGGAACCTATGTCGGTCCTACCGTGATTGACTATGTGAAGCCTGAGATGGCTGTTGCGAAAGAGGAAATATTCGGGCCCGTTATCTCTATCATGCGTACCAAAACGGTGGATGAAGCCCTCGCTATCGAAAATGCGAATCCCTACGGTAACGCGGCTTCAGTATTTACACAAAATGGTGGCATGGCAAGATATATCATTGACAGGGCAAGTGCTGGTATGATCGGTGTGAATGTAGGTGTGCCTGTTCCCAGGGAACCATTTTCATTCGGTGGATGGAATGAAAGCAAGTTTGGAGTAGGTGATATCACCGGGAAAAGCTCCATCGAGTTCTGGACGAAGTTGAAAAAATCAACGACGAAATGGAATCCGGAGGCTGGAGTAAATTGGATGAGCTAGGCCTCCCCAACCCCTCCAAAGGAGGGGCTTTCGAACCCTAAACTTCGCGCCTTATAATAGTTATCAAAGACGATAAAGCGAAACATTGTAATCAGAAAGAATTTGAAAATTGTAGGAAATCAAGAACCGTTCTTTGGAGGACAGGAAGGCAGATAAACCATGACACCCTTTTGCAGTAAGAATGAAAATAGCAGCTATTGAAATAACATTTTGCATTATTACAGCAATGATTGTTTCCTGCGGCAGCAGCTCAAGCAGTCAGAAAAAAGAAGAATTTCAAAGTATACAAAATAGTATCG
>DASSFT010000733.1:0-4437 GCA_035694045.1 Chitinophagaceae bacterium | reverse complement strand
TGCGCGGCCAATCCTTTTTCAGCGATCTCGTTCATTCGTTTCGTGCGTATCTGCACTTCCACCCATTTACCCTGTGGACCCATCACCGTTGTATGCAACGCCTCGTAACCGTTTGATTTGGGGTTGCTCAACCAGTCCCTCAACCGTTCCGGCGAAGGTGTATACTCATCAGTGATCATGGAATATACTTTCCAACAATCTTCTTTTTCTTTCTCGGGAGGCGAATCAAGAATGACGCGAATAGCAAAAAGATCATACACTTCTTCAAAGTCAACTCCTTTCTTTTTCATTTTATTCGAAATGGAGTGGATGCTTTTCGGTCGTCCATAAATCTCGAACTTAAATTGACTTTTCTCCAGTTTATCTTTTATAGGTTTGATAAACTCGTTGATATACTTGGATCGTTCTCTTTTTGTTTCCGCTAGTTTCTGGGCAATATCTTTATAGGTTTCCGGCTCCATGTATTTCATGGCCAGGTCTTCCATTTCAGTCTTGATATTGTACAAGCCCATGCGGTGAGCCAGGGGAGCATACACATAAACAGTTTCAGAGGCGATCTTCAGTTGTTTTTCCCGCTTCATGCTTTCCAGTGTACGCATGTTATGCAGTCGGTCAGCCAGCTTGATCAGTATCACGCGGGGATCGTCGGTGAGTGTCAGCAATATTTTCTTGAAGTTCTCAGCCTGTTGCGAAGCATTTACGTCTATCACGTTGGAAATCTTGGTGAGACCATCCACGATCCTTGCTATTTCATTTCCAAACTCACGCTCCACGTCTTCCAGTGAGACATCCGTGTCTTCGACGGTATCATGCATCAGCGAGCAAATGGTGGACCGGACCCCGAGACCGATCTCCTCCACGCAGATCTTGGCTACGGCCAGGGGGTGGAGAATATAAGGTTCTCCGCTCTTGCGGCGCATGGTTTTATGTGCTTCGGCAGACATTTCAAAAGCTCTCCGGATCAGGTCCTTGTCGCCGGGCTTTAATTTATTTTTCAGGGAACGCAGTAGCGAACGGTATTCCCGCAGGATCAGTTTCCTTTCCTGTTCTTCATTCAAATTATATTTCGGCGTTTGAGCTACGGTCTCCATAGACTAACGAATTTACTGAAAATAGCTAAGAGATTAAAGGAGAGGAAGGAGAAAAGGAGTTAATTATGTTACTGCTATCGTTTTGAGACAAGGAGTCCCTACTAATAACAAAAAAAGGAGCAAAAAGTTGTAATATGCTACGCACAAGACCCTGCAAGATAACCCAGGCATGAAAAAGAACTAAGATACTCCTAATACAAAAGTATATTCTATTGCTTCTCCCTTAGATAACCAAAATTCTTTTTTTGTATAATCAAAACCGAGCTTCTGCATATAATTTTCAATAATACTATTATTAAGTCTATCAACAATTCTTCTCTTATTATAATTGCTTTCATCCTCGATACTTAAGGGCTGACCTCTTTGATAAAACTCCCAGCTATTAACTTCTTTGAGCGTCTGGATGAACCTTTCATTGAATTTATCACGATGATAAAAACGATATATAGGATAAACAGTACTTTGATCGGAAAGAGTGGCCATGGTAATTTCCCTATCATACTCAATTGAATAATTATTGAGAAGAGTTACCCATCCGTCAGAAAAATTATTTATAAAAACTGTCAATTCATTGTGATGTTTTGAGGTTTCCATATCAAAAACTTCATGGACCTAAAATCAGGCTCATTTAAAATGTTTTCTATTTGTTTACTGTTAACCAGTCTATACTTTTTTTTCAACCACTCGTCCCCAAAAGAAACCAGTAGCTCCATTAATTCTTTTTCAACTGCGTTAATCTCAGCACTAATACAGCTTATAATAAGAGCGGCATTATCTTGACTATTGAATTTAATGTTTGGAATCACCGGCCTTTATTTTGCTTTAACAAATTTCATTCAATTAATATAAAAAAAAAGGAAAAGAGATTCCTGGTTATAGAACTCTTTTCCTCCTTTTCTTTTTCTTTCTCGCTCTCTTACTTCTTATTTCTTTTTTGCAAAATCATACTTCAACAGGATCTCGTGTCCATTGGATCCTTTATCATATACGCTTAGTGGTGTAGTGTAGATATCAAAAGAGTATCCCACAGTGAATACCTTGCTTATGCGTAAGCCGGCGGAGATCATCCAGCTTTGTCTTAACCGCAGAGCCACACCCCACCAGAACAATTCATTGTGTTCTACCCGGGCACCCCCCTGGAATTCCAGTGGAGCATTCGGGAGATAAATGAACATGGCATTGGGAGTTATCGTGGTATGATCATCCACGTCCCAGATATAGTAACCATGCAGGAAGAAATGACGATAGAGTTGTGCCTGCTGCGTACGACCAGGTAATGCTGCAGCGCTGCCACCCAGGTTGGTCTGGTAAAAATCCATTTTTGACTGGATCAGTTGACTCACCGAGGCGCCTGCCTGGAATTTTTTGGCGGTATAGCTCACGCCAAAACCCGCGTCCCCGGTCACCTTATTGTTTGTGCTGCCGATCACCGGGTCATTACCCAATGATGCCTGCAACTTGGCTCGGTCAAATGAGAACTGCTGGAACCTCCCTTCAATACCCAGGGAAAATACCGCTTCATTTTTCATTGGAATGTGATAGGCATAGGCCATTTGCAAACCGGTACGTTTGGTTGGGCCTGTCACATCGCTATATACATAACCGCCGAGACCTAGTTTAATTGAAGGAATAAATCCTGAACCAAAAACCGTCGCTGTACGGGGACCTCCGTCGATTCCGTCCCACATCGCACGATAGGATGCGCCGATCACACCATGCTTTTGCACGCCGGCAACGGATGGATTATGAAAAGTTCCCTGCAAATCATACAAGGATGAAGTTGCAACTTGTTGAGCAGAAACGACGACAGCACTGATTGAAAAAAATAAGATGAATATATAATGTTTCATAATTACAGGGTTTGATGATTATCGAATAATAGTCACATTTCCTTTCAGGTATTGATCCTTACCGTTGATAAGGCGGTAAGTGATCACGAAGTAATAAGTGCCGTCCGGCAAAGGTTTGCCGTTGTAGGTACCGTTCCAGTTATTTTTATAATCATTGGATCCATATACTTTGGCGCCATAACGGTTAAATACTTCCGCCTTGGCTTTATCGAGGCAACCTGTGCCATTGGTAACCAGCCACAGGTCATTGATCCCATCCCCGTTTGGTGAAAAAGCCTCCATGGGTTTGATACAATAGGGTACCACGTTCACAACCATACTATCCGTTGCTACGCATCCTTGCGGGGTAGTCACTTTCAATTTGTAGGTTGTCGTTTGCGAAGGGCTGGCGGATGGGTTCAATGTATTGGTGGAGTTTAAACCAGCAGATGGCGTCCACAGATACAATCCTGAAGAAGCTGTTGCCTGCAAAGTATAAACATCACCCGTAATGATGATCCCATCAGGTCCCGCATTGGCAGTCGCACCAGGGAAGACAGTAACCTTAAATGAACTTTGCGCTGTACAGTTACCTGTACTTGCTGTCACTGTATATGTAGTGGTTGCTTGCGGTGTGAAAACAGGATTTGCAATTGAAGGATTACTTACACCGGTTGTTGGAGTCCAGCTATAGGTTGTACCGGCGCTTATTGCATTACGACTGACTGAAGCCCCCAAACAAAGGGAGGTATCGGCTCCGGTGCTTGCAGTAATGGCTCCCTGCAGGGCTATTACAACGGGAGGATTAGAGAAGGTGCACAAAGAAGCATCTCTCGTGGTGACGGTATATGTACCTGGTTGCAGGTTGGTAAACGAATTAGAGCTTTGATAACCGCCTCCATTAATACTGTATTGAAGCGGTGCAACCCCACCGGTGCCACTAACCGTTATGGTTCCGTTGACAAAGCAGGTGGCATCTGTTTTTGCCGTAGTTGCTGCCAGCGTGTTTTTCTTTACAAACACGGTATCGGTAAATGAAACTTCGAGTGCAGGATTGCTGCAGGAACCATACACTACCCTGACGATGTAGGCGGTACTGTCAAGAGTAGGACAAACATTGGGAAAATTAATATTCAATACACCGGGGGCACCGGATGAAGTATCTGTATTGTTAGTGGCCACTACCACATTGTTTACAACCAGTTCTGCTCTTCTGAACATTGGCGTGCCGCTGCTCGGGATAAAACGGAAACAGGAATCCATTGCAGCAGTTCCCCAGACCGTTGCATTTTTACCTGGAGCCGCTACCGCGACATTTCTTGCCTGGTTTTGAATGCCCAGGATGGCCATGCCACTGTTCCAATCGGTGCAATAAGGTTTATCGTGAATATAAACTTCGATCACACCTGTATTTTCATACAATACCATTTCATGGGTTGCTCGTGGAGTTGTACACGCACTACCGAAATAGGGCACCTCATTATAGCTGGCTATAAATCTTCTTTTAGGAGCTGTTC
>DASSFT010000732.1:0-5434 GCA_035694045.1 Chitinophagaceae bacterium | reverse complement strand
ACAAGGGCGGCCGCTTTTGTAGCTCACCGGATGCACCAGGCCAACCTGACGCTGAAACAACTGATGTTTCTCGGTCTTGATGACAACGAGACCATCCTGAACAAAGGTCTTTGCAGCGCTGCTGATGTTCTACAGTTTGCGGTTGAGAAAAAATTAAGCCTACAACCTGGCGATAAAGACATGATCGTGATGTTGCACGAGTTCGAATGCATACTGGGAGATCAAAAATCGGATCTGAAAAGCACATTGATCGTTAAAGGTGAAAACAGCCTGAAAACGGCAATGGCAAAAACGGTCGGGCTGCCACTGGGCATTGCCGCCAAACTGATCCTTGATGGAACAATCCGGCTAAAAGGGCTTCGTCTACCTACTGCAAAAGAGATATATCAACCCGTGTTGAATGAGCTGGAACTAAATGATATCAAATTCACCGAGGCAAGGCTGAACGATAATTGATCGTTGCCTATCGTGGTGGCGACTGCGAGTAGTCTCTTGAATAGATCTTCGCCTGTATCCTGTTCTTGTAGTCAGAAAGCTGCACCCAATAGATGATCCAGCAGATAAGAGCTGCAATACCGGCAAAAGATCCTAATAGGGGAATGATGCTGCAGCACCAAAGCACACAATATGCGATACCGATCCCGTAAGTAGGTTTTGGTTGACCGTAGCTGTTGTTCGCGTAAGGATTATTTTGCTGCTCAAAACTGAAAGTGTTTTCTGAGGCCAATTCACGGCGAATTGATTCAGAGATCTTCGATACAACGATGAACTGCCAAACCAGGCCAAACAATGGGATAAGCTGCAACCAGACCTCCCCCGGTTGCATCGTCCGGTTCTGGGGTTGTATGATCTTCAGGGTATTTTGCTGCGTTACCAGGAACAAGATAAAAGGGACTAAAAAAATAAGAAAGGTGATCAGAAGGATAGTAAACAATTCATATGTGCCGAGACCCATAATAATAAGTTTTGGTTAATGGAGAAGACAATATTACAAATTCTGGGTTTGTTTCAAAAGGATTTTTTTTAACTCCTGCACTCCTTCGGTCGCGGGCTTTTCTATGGTTGTAATATTTGACAATGAGGATATGTAAGGGATCTTTTTGTCAATTATATATTTTGGAATATCAAAAGCCGTGTAGTTGACCAGGCCAGCAGCGGGATAAACTGCCAGGGAAGTTCCGACCACCACAAAAATATCGGCGCCATACACAAGCGGAATTGCTTCTTCGATCTTGGGAACGGGTTCTTCAAACCATACAATATGCGGTCGTAATTGCGCTCCATCTTCTGCTTTATCGTTTAGATTAATATCGTCTCTTATTTCGTAAACCAGGTCTTCATTTCTTTCGCTTCGCATTTTGAATATCTCGCCGTGCAGGTGCAGCACCCGGGTTGAACCGGCCCGTTCATGCAGGTCATCTATGTTTTGCGTGATAATATGAACATCGAATTTTTTTTCCAGTTCCGCCAAACCGATATGCGCCTCGTTGGGCATTGCGTCTTTTACATTTCGTCTGCGATGGTTGTAAAAATCAAGCACCAGTTGGGGGTTTTTTTTCCAGGCCCTTGGGGTGGCCACATCTTCTATATTATACCCCTCCCATAATCCATCGCTGTCGCGGAAAGTTCTCAGGCCGCTTTCTGCACTGACACCGGCCCCGGTTAGAACAACCAGTTTCTTCTTTTCCATGTATCAAAGATACGCAGCCATCTTGCCACGGATACACGGAAATCAAATTAAGACCAACGTGTGAATCCGTGGCATTCATTTTTGAGGCAAATAATTGAGCTGAAGCTGTCTTTAATGCAGCTTTCAATACTTGCAACTGCTTCCGGAAGAGCTACTTTGTTTCAGCGGCTTTTTGCATGTAAAGTTTTTGGGAAAGCTCTCTTATCTTGTTCCGTATAGCGGCTGTATAGGCGATCTTTTCCCGGTAACCTGCATCGGGACCGTACAATTTGTTATACATCGCGGTTTTTTTGAAATCAGCAAACTCGTTATTCTTCATCAATTCCAACAACACTGAATAGATGTACGGGTCTTCTACCGTTGTGGTATCTCCTTTGTTCATTTTTTCCTCGAGCGAAAGAATTGAGGGAATGAATTCCCAGGCATTTATCTCGATGATCGTTTTTTTGTAGCCTAGTGGTATGTGTGATCGAAAATCGATGCAGTCGGACAGGTATCCCAGGGTGGAGTCACGGTTATCCAGTAACGATTTTATCTGCCGCTCACTCATCCTTTCGCCGTCAAACATGTAGGGAATGTTTGCGTGGATCATAGATATATCGCTGGCCATATCATACAATCCGCAAGTCTGGAGGTAGCTTTCAGGGTACTGGTGGGCGAAAATAAATTTTTCAGCAGGCGAAAGTGAATGGAAATCTGAATCAGACAGGCGTATATCTTCGACAAAGAAAAACCGGTACCGGCTGGAATCTTTTTTTTTCAGGTCATCCCACACTCGCTGGACAAGATCTTCCAATCGCTGGGACTTTATGCAGGTAAACACGGTATAGTTCCGAAGATCCCATGCGAGCTCTCCCCGCTTCTTTGTGGTCTTTTTATTGCTTGCAGTTTGTGAATAGCAAATTGATAATGAAAATGAAAGAGAAATAAAAAGAACGAAACGGCAGATCATTATAGAAGGTTTAGATAAAACTACAAAAAAGGTCCGCAAAACTCGGTTGCAGACCTTTGGGTTAATGGTCCTGGTTTACTATTTTTTTGCCAAAGATGTCGCTGCCTGTACCAGGCGAACAAACTCAGTCCTGTAGCCATTATCATCTTTTCCCCTGGCATTTTTCGCAAGACTTTCCACCTGCACGTAACTGGCTTCTTGCCTGTACTCCGAGTTCCTAAGCAATAAACCAAACTCTGCTACTGCTGCAGAAAACCTGAAATTATCAGAGGTACCCGCAAGCGTAATCTTATCGTCGTTCACGGCATGAGTGATAAGCTGGCTGATATCTTCATCCGGCTTTTTATATCGCAGTTTAATGGTCATGATCTCGCTGGTGCTGCTACCTGTGACGGCTCGTTCATTGCTTTGATACTTCAGGGGATCCACGGTCCCTGTAAAATCGTCTTTTACTCCCGCCGGGATAACCTCGTACAAAGCGGTAACTGTATGCCCGGAACCAAGTTCACCGGCATCTTTTTTATCATCGTTGAAATCTTCGCTGGCAAGCAGCCTGTTTTCGTAGCCGATCAAACGATAGGCCTGCACTTTGGCGGGATTAAATTCAACCTGGATCTTTACATCTTTGGCAATCGTAAATAATGTGCTGCCAAACTCGGTCACCAGTACTTTTTTGGCTTCGTGGATATTGTCGATATAAGAATGATTGCCATTTCCTTTGTCGGCCAGTTGCTGCATCTTGTTGTCCTTGTAATTTCCCATACCATATCCAAGCACTGATAAAAACACACCGCTTTGTCTTTCTTTTTCAACAAGCCGTACAAGATCATCGTCACTGCTCACACCCACATTAAAATCGCCATCGGTAGCCAGCATAATGCGGTTGTTACCACCTTTGACAAAATTTTCCCGGGCTGTTTTATAGGCTAATTGAATCCCTGCCCCACCCGCTGTCGAACCACCGGCTTCCAGGTTATCAATCGCATCTTTTATCTTTTGTTTGTCGGCTCCACTCGTAGAAGGTAAAACCAGCCCGGCATTGCCGGCATATACCACGATCGCTACCTTGTCCTGTTCTCGCAACTGGTCCACGAGCATGTTCAGCGAGGCTTTGACCAGGGGCAACTTATTCGGTTCATCCATAGAGCCGGAAACATCGATGAGGAAAACCATGTTTGATGCAGGCAGATCACCAACAGGTATGGTCTTACCCTGCAGGCCGATATGGACTAGTTTATGGGTAGTGTTCCAGGGACATTCCGCTATTTCGGTATTGACGGAGAATGGATCTTCGTTTGCAGGTTTCGGGTAGCTGTAGTCAAAGTAATTGATCATCTCCTCGATCCTCACCGCTCCCGCAGGTGGAATCGAACCATTATTTAAAAACCTTCTTATGTTACTGTAAGCTGCTTCGTCCACGTCAATGGAAAAAGTAGAGAGAGGGTTTTTCAGAGGTGAGAGAAATTTGTTCTCAACGATGTTATCATAATCTTCTGTATTAAATCCTTGCTTTTTATCGGGAGCCTTGGCGTAGTAATCCTTTCCATCAGCTGGGTTCCTTTTGAAAGTTGGACAGTTAGCATAGTGTAATCGGCGTTGGTCACAAGCGACCGCAAACAATACCAGGACCAGTACGATCCCGGCGATTTTGAGGGGGAAAGTTCTCATGGTAAGTTGGTTTAAAGGTTTGGTAAGTGCGGGGACGAATTGTTTTAATAGAGCGGGATGATGATGGTCAAATTAGACATAGATCCTCACGCAATCTCGGATATTGCGGGAGACAACCTTATTTTTTAGCTCCGTTGCGTCGTCGCGTCGCTGCGAGAAATAAAGCTACACGAATCTAAAACCATTTATACCCCTTCCGGAAAAAATCAACTATTATGTTTTGTTAAAACTAATTGGAGTATCACGATACCACTTTCGTTTTTTGTTTCCGTATTTTTTTATATGCCACGAAAGCAAAGAATGAAGACAGCAGTAAAGGCCAGACGGTCACAAGAGCTATGAACAACTCACTGATGATCTCCCAGCCGGCTTTAAATGCACCCTTGATCTTGCCTCCAAACGAAAGATCCTCGACCTTTTTAGTTTCATTGGCTTGTGCATTCAACACCTGGTAATAGGTAAGCCTGATCGTACTAAAAACGGAAGAATGTGTGAGATATTCAACCCGCCCGGCGGCTGATTCGATCTCTTCCTGGATACTATTTATTTCCGATTGAACGCTGAGGATATCATTCATATTCCTGGCCTGCCCCAGGAGTTCCATGTACCGTTGCCTGACCTGCTTCTTTGCTTCCATTCTCGACCGGGTATCCACGACCTCCGTGGTCACATCCTGGGAAGTGACATTCCGTTCATTGATCTTTTCCCCTCCGGCTGCAAGCTGCGCGATTGCATTGTCAAACTGGTCGACAGGAACTTTGATGATCATGCTGTTTTCGATCTTGTAATCCGATTGGGTTTGCTCCTCCTGTGCTACATACCCCCCGAGATTTTTTACTTTGTCACGGACGGAAGTGTAGAATTTGTTGTAGTCTTTCACTTCAAGGTTCAGGGAACCTGTTTTAATGATTTTCTTGTCCCAATCGGGTTTTATCGTTTGCGTTGAAGGCTGTTGCTTCGTTCTCTTTCCGCCGTCTTGTGGTGGTTTTTCCTGGTCTCCTTGTCTAATTGAATCCGCGAGAAACCCGTTTGTAATTTTATTGGTCTCCTCAGCCTTGGCCTCTGCCATGGGATCAGCGGGTATTTTCCTGTCTAATGAAGAAATGTCGTTCTCTTTTTGTTCG
>DASSFT010000731.1:0-2767 GCA_035694045.1 Chitinophagaceae bacterium | reverse complement strand
AGATATATGTTGAATACCCGCAGGGATGGCTGAGCACTTTTTTGGAAGGCAGCGATCAGAAACAGGCGGCATGGAGAACTGATCCTACACGAAGCGGAATCGCAGGTTGCATGGGAGATATCGGTACTCACGCTTTTAATCTTGCCGAATATGTGAGTGGTTTAAAAACAATAAAGCTTTGCGCCGATATCAATATTGTAGTAGAAGGAAGAAAGTTGGACGATGATGGAGCCGTTTTATTGAAATATGATAATGGTGCGACCGGTGTATTGTTTGCTTCTCAGATAGCAGCCGGCGAAGAGAACAATGTCAAAGTAAGAGTGTATGGAGAAAAAGGTGGAGTGGAATGGCAACAGGAGGATGAGAATAGTTTAGTGGTAAAATGGCTCGATAAAGCGAAAGAAGTCTGGAGAACAGGAACGGGATACGTCAGTTCTTATGCATCGCACAATTCACGTACGCCTGCTGGTCACCCGGAAGGTTACCTGGAAGCATTTGCCAATTTATATCGCAATTTTGCTCTTTGTGTAAAAGCGCAAATTGCAGGGCAAACGCCAAAACCAGAATGGCTCGATTTTCCCGGGATAGAAGAAGGTGTGAGAGGAATGGCGTTTATTGAGAACGTAATTAAAAGTGGAAAAAGCACCGAAAAATGGGTTGATTTCACCGTATGATTTCCTGGGGAACGTTTAATTTTCACGCAACGGCGCAACGACGCAACGAGGAAAATTAAATTAAAACAGCCCACGTGAACGAAAATGAAATCGCAAAAATAGTACTGGATGCAGCTTTTGAGATTCATAGAAAACTTGGACCAGGATTACTTGAATCGGTTTATGAGGCAATAATGGAACACGAATTAATCCATACTCATAAATTGAAAGTTTCGAGGCAGCAGGGAATTCCGGTTGTCTGGAAAAATATTCAACTTAGCCTTGGCTTTAGGTCATACCTGATCGTTGAAGATAAGGTGTTAGTAGAGCTAAAGTCAGTTGAGACTATGCATCCGGTATATCCGAAGCAAGTCATGACCCATTTGAAATTGACAAATATGAAACTTGGACTACTTATCAACTTTAACGTGACCTTACTAAAAAACGGAATAAATAGAATAGCAAATAACATTTAAAAAAAGGCGTGGCGTCGCCGCGTCGTTGCATGATTTATGACTACTGTTAAAGGCCCCGGAATATTTCTTGCGCAGTTTATGGGAGATAATGCTCCGTTCAATAATATGCGTTCGATTTGTTTGTGGGCAGAAGCGCTTGGATTTAAAGCTGTACAAATACCGACATGGGATTCAAGATGTATCGACCTGCAAAAAGCGGCTGAAAGTAAGACCTACGCTGACGAGTTAAAAGGCATCGTCAACGAATGCGGGCTGGAGATATCTGAATTGTCGACCCATTTGCAGGGACAACTGGTGGCCGTGCATCCGGCATATGATGCGTTGTTCGATGGGTTTGCCCCGGAAAAATTGCGGGGAAATGCAAAGGCCAGGACAGAATGGGCCGTTCAACAGGTGAAATATGGCGCAAAGGCTTCTCTGAACCTTGGATTAAATGCACATGCGACATTCAGCGGAGCATTGCTCTGGCATACATTTCATCCATGGCCACAACGTCCAGCCGGCTTGGTAGAAGAAGGCTTTAAAGAACTGGCGAAAAGATGGACACCGATCCTGGATTATTTCGATGAATGCGGGGTCGACGTTTGTTATGAAATACATCCCGGCGAAGACCTGTTTGATGGGATCACGTACGAAATGTTCCTGGAAAAAGTAAAGAACCATCCAAGGGCATGCCTGCTGTATGACCCTTCTCATTTTGTATTACAGCAGCTCGATTATATACAGTATATCGATTTTTATCATGAAAGGATCAGGGCTTTTCACGTGAAGGATGCGGAATTCAATCCTACCGGCAGGCAGGGAACATTCGGAGGGTACCAGAGCTGGCTGAATCGTGCAGGGCGTTATCGTTCTCCAGGGGATGGGCAGGTTGATTTTAAAACCATTTTTAGCAAGCTGGCTCAATATGACTATAAGGGCTGGGCTGTAATGGAATGGGAATGCTGTATAAAAAACCCCGAAGATGGTGCCAAAGAAGGGGCAGAATTTATCCGCAAGAATATCATACGGGTAACGGAAAAAGCCTTCGATGATTTTGCAGGTACTAAAACGGATGATAACTTTAACCGCTCAGTATTGGGTTTGAAATAAATTTTAGCAATCAAAATTTAAATACATGAAAAGGATCCTTGTAGCATCGTTTGTTCTTGTCACCTTAATTGCCTGTGGAGGCAATGACTCGAAAGATGGTAAAAAAGAAGAAAAGACCGATAACAGTGGTACTTCTGATATTTCCTCGAATCCCGATTATCAGAAAGGACTTGCACTTGTTGGTCAAAGTGATTGCTTCACCTGTCACACGGTAAGCGAACCAAAGACAGGACCAACTTATACTGATGTTGCCAATAAATATGCTGGCGGGGGAGATAGCGCTTTTAACTACCTTGTCCATAAAATTATTAACGGAGGCACAGGTGTGTGGGGGCAAGTTCCGATGATCCCCCATCCTCAAGTATCGGAGGAAGATGCAAAGGCAATGGTTAAATACATTCTTTTGCTCAAAAAGTAAGCATTCATGATCCAGTGGATACTGATCCTGTTTTTTTTCGGTTGCGTCGCTATAGCCTGCAGTACGTCAAAAAAAATTCACAAAACCACTGAAGAGGCGATCACTTCAACAGACAGCATAATGGGGCT